>JAAYSP010000104.1 GCA_012518355.1 candidate division WS1 bacterium
AGACAACGAGTTATCGCTGAAGTAAGCGTTGTCTTGCCGTGGTCAACGTGACCTATAGTACCTACGTTTACGTGCGGCTTGTCACGTACGAATTTCTCCTTACCCATCTCTTACTACCTCCTGCGATAGAGACAAAGAACCAGTTAGCTATACCGACATGTCCGCAGGTTCGGGAATTGCCCGGGAGACCTGCGACGCTGTTATTGACCTGGAGCCCACGACCGGAATCGAACCGGTGACCTTGTCCTTACCAAGGACACGCTCTGCCGACTGAGCTACGTGGGCTTTTGCAGGGAAATTGTGGTGGAGGGGCGAGGATTTGAACCTCGGAAGGCATCCGCCGGCAGATTTACAGTCTGCTCCCTTTGGCCACTCGGGCACCCCTCCGGGTGTTTTGCTCTGACAACGCTGTGGGCCAGGCCTGCCTGAATGCGGTCAAAGCAGTGCGACAAAGCCCTTCGGGTTGCCACTTGATTGATGCGCGCAATTGGCGCATGTTTGAGTTTTGATAGAACCGACCGCCGGGATAGATCTGGAGCCGACGATCCGATTCGAACGGACGACCTGGGCATTACAAGTGCCCTGCTCTACCAACTGAGCTACGTCGGCTCCCACTATGCTCTTCTATCCGCCGAAATTGGAGCCGAGCTGCAAATTGCGCCCCATCTTTTTCTTTGCCCGCTGCAAGGCGTTGTCTACTTGTTTTGTGTCACAGCCCAGCTCACGTGCAATCTGCCGATAGGTTCTGCCCTTCATGTACAAAAGAAGCGTTCCTGCCTCCAGCTCTGACAGATCATGCTCGATATATTCGCGTATCATCCGACAAAGCTGTCTGCCTTTGGCGACTCTATGCGGATCGTCAATAGCGGGGACTGTTAGCGACCGCCCTACTACTGCGCCACACTCAAGCTCCTCGCCGGGCGTGTCCATGGATACGGAATAGTTAAGCGGACCGTGCTTCTGCCGGGTAGCGGTTTTGATAGCCGTGATAATCTGTCGGGTGACGCACAATTCGGCAAATGACTTGAACGCTGAGAGATTTTCGCTGGAGAAGTCACGAATGGCCTTGAAAAGGCCAATCATCCCCTCCTGGACCACATCCTCGTGTTCAGCTCCTGCCAGAAAGTATGACTTGGCCTTGCCTTCGACCAGTGTGCGGTACTTGCTCAAAAGATGCTGGGTCGCGGGCTGCGAACCGCTTTTGGCATACAACACAACCTGTTCGTCGCGCATGGCCTCAAAGGTACAGGTGCATAGCCGTTGCCTGCCGACCTCCGCCATATGCTACCCCCTTCAACACAAGATAGCATTTACTCACAGTTGCCGCCTGCATGCGGCATCTGGCAGCTGCAAACCCACCCTCTGGTGCCAACCGTCTACCTGCCATTCAAAACACTGACCTATTTACGACACAAGCTCAGCGTCTAAACCTCCGGATATGCGGTATGTCAAGCGGCACGCATTCGGCGGCCGCTTGTCTGGTTCTTTGACAAGGTGCACAGACTATCTGGCTATTCAGAACTGTACTCTGGAGGAAATAGTATAGTCAATCCCGTCGGCCAAGTCAAGAGCTCATGAAGAGGGATTTTTGCTGATATAGCACTAGGCAGCGACAGGCCGCACCTGCGAGACTGGATCCGCAGTTTCACCTGTCGTGAGTGACCTATCGTGAGTGACTGGTGCCGACATCAGTCCCACTTGCACCGGTCCAGTCTGTATAGGTGCACGAAAATACATCTGATCACCAATGAAAAATCCTTTTCGGCATGCAAACCTAAGTAGTATACTATCGGACTGTAACGGCAACGCAACCGACATATCGTCCTCCCATTAGCCATCACTGGCAACTGTTCAACCTAAGGGATAATGCGATTTGCGATTCCGCAAAGATATCAGTAGCAGTTGATGGCCACAGGAAAGGAAAGCCACCAGGAGTTGCTGCATTCCTTCCCGATGGCAGGATCTGCTCAGGAGGTTATATGCATCATCCAGGCCGCGGCTGATAGCCGTGGTGAGAACTGACTTGCAAGTGTACCTCATACGATGCAAGATTTGGCGAGAGGAGACTGAAACATGCAGTCAACTGAGCAAGACCCCGTCCCTTCGGTCCCAACCGATGTAGCCTACGATGCCAGGGAAATACACGATTGTTGCAGGCGGCTGTACGCCAGAGCTAGCGAGGCCACCCGAGCGGCGGCGGCAGCAGGTGTTGTTTTCGGCCTTGGAGTAGGATTTGCCCTCGGCATCTTCACTGACAATGCACAAGTCCTTGTTTTCGGCCCCCTTGCAGGTGCAGTTTTGGGAGGCGTCTTAGGCAACGAGAGCGGCAAGAATCGGGCCATGATGCTGAAGCTCACAGCACAGAACGCACTGTGTAACCTGCAGGTAGCGATCAACACCGCAAAGAGATCAGAGAAATCAGAGTAACATTTCGTAAGAGTAACACTTAAATCGTGTAGTATATAGTACATAATATATAGGGAGTGTCACTTAACTGTATAGCACGCTGTGGTTGGATATCGGGGTAGGTTCGTCATGTGACGCCAGGCGCTGCAGCCCCTGTAGGCAGGCTTGCGCCAGGCCATCTCAGTGTTCATCTACCTGTTGCCACACCAGCCGAGGCCCATAGATCGTGCTTGCCTGGCACAGCGTCAGCCCGCGCTTTACACTACCCGTGTGCTCTGATATAATACTATAGCCAGTGGGCGCTTAGTTCAGGGGAAGAACGCTACCTTGACACGGTAGAGGCCGGTGGTTCAAGTCCACCAGCGCCCACCATTTGATATTCACCGCCGCGGGCAGCACTTGCCGGCGGCGTCTGCGTATATATGATTTGCTATTCAGGCAAGCGACACTTGCCCACTGCAGTGCACTCGCACGCGGAAGGAGGTAGTCCCATGAGCGAAATCACCATCACTCTGCCCGACGACTCGAAAATCCAGGTGCCTCAGGGGACTACACCGCTGCAGGTAGCTGAAGGCATCGGGGCCCGGCTGGCAAAAGCAGCCGTGGCCGCGAAAATAGACGGCGTGCTGACAGATTTGCACGAACCGCTCGAGCGGGATGTGAGCCTCACACTGCTGACCTTCGATGACGATGAGGGCAAGCATGTCTACTGGCACTCGGCAGCTCACATCATGGCAGATGCAGTCCAGCGCGTCTTCCCTCATGCCAAGCTGACCATCGGGCCGGCAATCGAGGAGGGCTTCTACTACGATTTCCACATGGACCGGCCCTTCACTGACGACGACATCGCCAAAATCGAGCAGCAGATGGCCGAGATCATCGCCGCAGATGAGCCGTTCACCTGCAAGGAGCTGTCGGCGGCAGAGGCAGTCGAGTTCTGGAAGTCGCGGGACAATGAATACAAGGTAGAGCTGACCACTGACATAGTGGCCACCGAAACCGGCCACCAGCCGCCCCGAGGACATGACGCTATCCAGCAGTTCATGGACAGCCACTCCTCGGACTACACGCAAGTCGAGGTCAGTCACTACTCGCACGGACAGTTCACCGACCTGTGTCGCGGGCCACATCTTCCCTCCACCGGCCGCATCGGAGCCTTCAAGCTGACTTCGGTGGCCGGGGCCTACTGGCGTGGCACCGAGCTAAACCCGATGCTGCAGCGGATATATGGCGTCGCGTTTCCGGACCGCAAGGCGCTGGCCGGGTACCTGGAGCGGATGGAGGAGGCCAGGCGGCGTGACCATCGCATACTGGGCCGCGACCTGGATCTGTTCGGTTTCTTCGAAGAGGCCGGTGCGGGGCTGCCGTACTACCACCCGCGCGGGGCAATGCTGCGGCATCTGGTGACCGATTTCGCCGTCCGCGAACACCTCAAGCGCGGCTACCAGCTCATCCGCACGCCCCACCTGATCAAATCGGAGGTATGGCATACCTCCGGACACGCTCAGCAGGCCTATCCGATGTACTACACCGAGATCGATGGTCACTCCTACGGCATCAAACCGATGAACTGCCCGGGCCATCTGCTGATATACGGCTCGCGCACCCGCTCATATCGCGACCTGCCAATGCGCTACTTCGAACTCGGCACCGTGTACCGGCATGAGCGTAGCGGAGTGCTGCATGGGCTACTGCGCGTGCGCGGCTTCACTCAAGACGATGCGCATATCTTCTGCACGCCCGAGCAGCTACAAGACGAGATTATCAGCGTAATCGAGTTCGCCTCATATATGCTCAGTGTGTTCGGCTTCAACGAATACCGGACCTACCTGTCCACCCGGCCGGAAAAATCCGTCGGCAGTGATGAGCAGTGGGAGCGGGCCACACAGGCGCTGGTGGACGCCATGGACGCCCACGACATCGAGTTCGAAGTGGACGAGGGCGGCGGAGCGTTCTACGGGCCGAAGATAGACATCAAGGTAAAAGACGCCATCGGAAGACTGTGGCAGTGCGCCACGATCCAGTGCGACTTCACCCAGCCAGAGCGCTTCGACATAACTTATGTCGGCGAAGATGGGCAGGAGCACCGACCGGTGATGATCCACCGAGTAGTACTGGCCGGCATCGAACGCTTCCTGGGCATCGTCATCGAGAACTACGCAGGCGCGTTTCCCGTGTGGCTGGCACCGGTGCAGGTGATGGTGCTGCCGATAACCGAACGGCACCACGATTACGCAGCTCAGGTCGTCGAAAAGCTGCTGGCAGAGGGCTTCCGCGCCGAAGCCGACACCGCCGCCTCCACACTTGGCGCCCGCATCCGCCATGCCGAAATGCAAAAGTATCCGTATATGCTGGTAGTCGGCGACCGCGAACAGGAGCAGGGACAGGTGGCAGTGCGCCACCGTGACGAGGGCGACCTGGGGCCACAACCGCTCGACGAGTTCATACTGAGACTGAGAGAAGAAGACAGGCCCGGCGCCTGACGCCCATGATACGCGAGATACACGTACCACGGGCAAACGTGACGTCGCAAGAACACACTTGCATCCGCATGTGATGTGCGACGGGTGGCAGATCGCGCCAGCAACTGAAGCAGGCTGCACTACCTGTACCACACGGACGAGGGCGACCTGAGATCTGTTGCCTGCATGAGCTGGAATACCGAGGCTCTGGCGCCTGCAGAATGGCCATGCAACTCATGCCGACAATCCGATGCAGCCTTCGGAAGTGACCACAACGCACCCTCGCCGCAGGTGCTCCAACCGGCTCCGCCGGACCATCTGCACTGGAGAGCAACCGTGCAATTCGAAGCCGCGCAATCTGAGTTCATCTGGAAGCTCAGACCCCGCGACGAAGACGCGGAGATGGCACTGGCGCGTGCTATCGGTGTACACTCGACCGTCGCAGCGCTACTGCGCAACCGCGGCATATCGGATCCCCGACAGGCCCGTGAGTTTCTCGACGTCGACCTGTCTGCACTCAGCGACCCCTTCGACCTGCCCGACATGAGGCAAGCCGCTGAGCGCATCGTCATGGCAGTCGGCAACAGCGAACCTATACTGGTGCATGGCGACTATGATGCTGACGGCATCACCTCAACTGCCTTGATGGTGCGCTTCCTGGAAAAGCTCGGGGCGGTAGTGCACTACTTCGTCCCCCACCGTGTAAACGATCGCTACGGCCTGAACCCGGAGGCGATCGCGCAGGCGCTACAGCACGGTGTGACGCTGCTTGTAGCGGTAGATTGTGGCGTGACTGACCAGAAGATCATAGCTGATGCCCGCAGCCAGGGCATAGATGTGATAGTCATAGACCACCATGAGCCGGGGTCGCAACTACCTGACGCCATCGTGGTCAACCCCAAGCGGCACGACAACCCCATAGAGAGCGACGATCTGGCCGCAGTCGGGTTGACCTTCCAGGTAGCTTCCGCAGTCTGCGAAATGCTAGACATGCCACAGCTTTCTCTGGCTCGTGCCTTCCTGGACCTGGTCGCCATAGGTACGGTAGCCGACGTATCCTGGCTGACCGGCGACAACCGCATCATGGTCAGGCACGGCCTCCAGCTTCTGCCCCACACGCGCAAGCAAGGCCTGCGGGCCCTGCTAGACATCTGCAACGTCAGCGCTCAGCCCACAGCGCAGGACATCGCCTTCCGTCTGGCTCCCCGACTGAACGCAGTCGGACGCATGGCAGACGCTACCGATGCCGTAGACCTTCTGTTAGCTGACAATCCTGATGAGGCCATGAGACTGGCGTTGGAACTCGAGGGGCACAATCGCAACCGCCAACGTAAACAAGAGGCCATCTTCTGCGATGCATTACGGCTCATCGGCACGGAAGTGGATCTCGATAGCGAACCGGTTGTCGTCCTCGCTTCCCCCAAGTGGCATATCGGAGTAGTAGGCATCGTGGCTTCGAAGGTGGTCGAACAGTTCTCCCGCCCTGCCTTCCTGATGTGCGGAGACAGCGGTAGCTATCGCGGATCAGCCCGCAGCATCGAAGGCTTCAACATAGCAGAGGCGTTGGAAAGCTGCAGCGATCTGCTACTGACGCACGGCGGTCATGAGATGGCGGGCGGTTTCAGCCTGAGTGCAGATAACCTCGACCAGTTCCGGCTGCGTCTGAACGAACTGGGACGCCAGCTACTCCAGCCTCAGGACTTGCGACCATCCATCACCATAGACTGCGAACTGGACATACGAGACGTAGACGAAGAGTTGGTCGAGAGCCTGGCAGAGCTGGAACCCTATGGACAGGGCAACCCGGGGCCGGTCTTTCTGTCGCACAATGTAGAAGTCTTCGAGGTCCGTTGTGTGGGAGCTGATGAGGCTCACCTGAAGCTGCTGGTCGGTGAGGGTCACAACGTCTTCGACTGCATAGGCTTTCGCATGGGTGAACTCGCCCGGCAGTTGCGCAAAGGTGATCGCGTGCATATAGTCCACACTCCGGAATTCAACGAATTTGGCGGCCGCAAGTCACTACAGCTGCGCCTGACCGATCTGCGCAGAGCGGATAAGACCAGGCCGGCCGCATCGCGATGAGGTGACACGGAAATGCCATCGCGTGAATTGACCCTGCAGACAAACCAGCGCCGTCAGATACTCGATATCACCGATGCGGTGGCTGAGGCGCTAACCGACATGGACATCTCTGACGGACTTCTGTGCGTGTCGGTGCCGCACTGCACATGCTGCGTGTACGTCAACGAAAACGAGAGCGGACTGCTCGAAGACACCCTGTCTCTGCTGGAGCAGCTCGCAGCCCGTGGCATATGGCGCCACGACCGCATAGACGACAACGCCGACGCCCATCTGTGCGCATCACTTGTGGGCAACAGCGTGATGCTTCCGATACGCGGTGGGCGGATGGAGCTGGGCACCTGGCAGCGGATCATGCTGGTGGAGCTAGACGGGCCCCGTTCGCGCCGCAGCATCACCGTGACCGCCATCGGATAACGCTCCAACCTTGCCCCACTGGGCGTCACGCACTGCTCAAGAGGCGCTCTACTCGCAGAGTTTGCCAGGCACAAGATACGTAACTGCTCGCAGCCCGACGCCCGACACTGCAGCCACACGGCCTCACCGGTGCGAAAGCGGCATCCGTGTGACATGACCACTCACTGGCCAGGACACTTCTGCACTTGTAAGCCATCTAGCTCATGAGGTGACCATGCCTGAACATGCCTGACACGAAACCACTACTGATGATACCCGGCCCTACCACTGTACCTGAGACAGTGCGACAGGCCATCGCCCGGCCGTCCATATACCACCGTGGGGCGCAATTTGCCGAGCTTCTCAGTGAGTGCAACGCAGGCCTGCAGAAGCTTCTGGGGACAGCCTGCCCGGTGGCCATGCTGGCAGCTTCCGGCACTGGAGCGACCGAGGCGGCGGTGGCCAATCTGCTGTCGCCTGGTGATCGCATACTGGTGATCAACACCGGCAAGTTCGGAGCTCGCATGGGCCAGATCGCCAGCCGCTATGGTATAGGCGTCACCTGGTGGCAGTGCCGCCCCGATCAGACCGCTGATCCTGACCTGCTGGCCCGCTTCCTGCATCAGGTCCCGTTTCAGGCTCTCGGTATCGTCTACAACGAAACCTCCACAGGCGTGCAGCAGGACCTGACGCGTCTGGGGCAGGTCGCCGCAGATGCCGGGGTACTCGCCATCGTGGACGCAGTCAGCATCGTCGGCGGAGCGCCGATCGACATGGATGAAAACCGTCTCGATGCGGTAATCGGTGCCTCGCAGAAGGCCCTGATGCTGCCGCCCGGGCTGGCTTTTGTGGCCCTCAGCGAGCAAGCTCAGGCGCGTGCCGAAACATGCACAAACCCGCGCTACTATTTCGACCTGCCGAAAGCGCTGCAGGCTCTTGAGCGGGGCCAGACGCCGTATACGCCCCCGGTGAATCTGATATGTGGGCTGCGCGAAGCGTTGCACATGGTAGAGCAGGAGGGGATGGCGCAGGTGTTCGCCCGTCACCGTGCTCTGGCCCATGCATGTCGCGCCGCTATCCGTGCCATGGGCCTGAAGCTGGTGCCGACCGATGACGCCCACGCCAGCGCGACGGTCACCGCAGCCTGGATGCCCCAGAATCTGGACAGCTCGGAACTGGTCAAACGGGTACTGCATAGCAGTTCTATCCTCATCTCCGGCGGCCAGGATGAGCTGAAGGGCCGGATCTTCCGCATCGCTCACATGGGCAGTTGCAGTGTCGAGGACCTGACTCGCACCGTCTCTGCAGTAGCCAGTGCGCTCTCAGACATGGACATGCCAACAGAACCGATACGCGCCGAAACCGCAGCCGTGCAAGCCTACCGGGAGGCCATCGGGCAGGAGAGCTGACATGGCGAAGATACTGGTATGTGACGAGTTAGCCGAAGCCGGGCTGCAGATACTGAGCCAGGCTGGACAGGTTGTGGTACGCACCGGCATGGATGAGGCGCAACTGCAGGCCGAAGCGGCCGACGCCGATGCACTGGTTTTGCGAAGTGGCAGCCATATCACTGCCCCCGTCATCGAAAACGCGTCCTGCCTGCGCATCATCGCTCGCGCCGGAGTTGGTGTAGACAACATAGACGTGGCTGCTGCCACCCGCTGTGGCGTGCTGGTGGTCAACTCGCCGCTGGGCAACACGCTTGCCGCCGCCGAGCACACCATCGCCCTGATGCTTGCCGCCGCTCGTCGCATCCCACAGGCTGCCGAAGCACTACGTCAGGGCTGCTGGAGCCGCTCAAGTTTCATGGGGCACCAGCTTTTCGGCAAGACACTTGGCCTGATCGGGCTGGGCAAGGTCGGCTTCGAAGTCGCCAAACGCGCTGCTGCCTTCGGCATGAAGGTCACAGCCTGGGATCCGTACATCGCCCCGGAGCGCGCCCGCACGGCCGGAGTCGAGCTCACCGACAGTCTCGATACGCTCGTATCGAAGGCCGACTATCTCAGCCTGCACTGTACGCTCAACGCAGACACGCGCGATCTGGTAAGCCATCGCTTGCTGGGCATGATGAAGTCTGATGCTGTGCTGATCAACTGTGCTCGAGGCGGCCTGGTGGACGAAGACGCCCTCGCCGAAGCACTATCAGATGGCACCATCGCAGGTGCCGCGCTGGATGTATTTGCCGATGAGCCGACCACAAATGCCGCGCTCCTGGGGCTGCCCAACCTGATCGCCACTCCTCATCTGGGCGCTTCCACCGAGGAGGCGCAGATCGAGGTAGCGCTGGATGCCGCCCGTCAGGTAGTGGAGGTGCTGGCAGGTCGCATGCCACGCTGGCCGGTCAACGCCCCGCTGCTGTCACCCGAGGCGCAGGCCACAGTCCAGCCCTACCGACCTCTGGCCGCTGCACTGGGCACACTTGCCCGTTCGCTTATCGAGAGCCTGCCGCACCGGATCGAGCTGGCTGCCGGCACCGACCTATCTGCCGAGCATCTGGCTTACCTGCGCGGAGAGCTGGTGGCTGCCATGCTCCGCGACATCGTGGACAGCCCGGTGAACTTCATCAACGCCTCCACCGTCGCCACGGAAAGAGGTATCGAACTGGCGCAGGCGAAGACTGAACAGACCGGCGGCTACTCCAGACTCCTGCAGGTGACAGTGGACACTGGAGCCGGGCGCACTCTGATCGCCGGTGCGCTGCTGAACGGTTCAGAGCCGCGCGTAGTGCATCTGGATGGCTATCGGCTGGAGCTGCTGCCACGCCAGACCGCCGTGCTGATCTGGAACGCCGAGTCGGGTAAACCCGGCTTCGTAGGCATGCTCGGCACTCTGCTGGGCGATGCTGGCATCAACATCACCGGCATACAGGTCGCACCTGAGACAGTCACCGGTGTAGGCCTGCTGGCAGTGACGGTGGCTGCCGACATCCCGGAGGCTTTGCGCGAGCAGTTGCAGGGGCTGTCGGGGGTGCGCCGGGTGGAAATTGTCAGGCTAGACGACTCGATGACAGACTCAAATGGTGTGATATGAGAATACTGGTCACAAATGACGACGGAGTAAACGCCCCGGGAATTCTGGCTCTGGCACAATCGCTGCAAGAACTGGGCGAGGTGATGGTCATCGCACCGGAGGGCCAACAGAGCGCCGTAGGACACGGGATCACGCTCCACAAGCCTCTCCGCCTCGACGAGGTAGATCTTGGCGATGGACTGACTGCCTACTCCTGCAGTGGCACGCCTGCAGACTGCATGATACTGGGTACACTGGGCGAGATGCCGCCACCGGATTTGGTCGTATCAGGCATCAACGCGGGGGCCAATCTCGGGGAGGAAGTACTGTATTCTGGTACCGTTTCAGCCGCCCTGGAGGCCGCGCTGCATGGATTTCCCGCGATGGCTATATCGGTAGCCGAGTACGATGAACCGATGTACGAGGCTGCTGCCTGTTTCGCCTCTCAGGCAGCCCGGGCACTGCTTTCCTCACCGCTCAACGCTGACACAGTGCTGAACGTAAACGTGCCCAGTCTGCCACCTGACAAGATACAGGGCGTCGTCGCCACTCGTCTGGGACGGCGCAAATACTCAGAGGTGGTCCTGAGACGCGATGATCCACGGGGGCGGCCCTACTACTGGTTCACCGGCTCGCCCATCGAATTCGACGCCGCACCGGGAACCGACATCTGGGCTGTGAAACAGGGTATGATATCACTGACCATGGTGCACTTCGACCTGACCAGTAAGCAGAAGTGGGAGGGCTTCGCGCAGTTGCAGTCAGACTGCGGCTTGCCCGGAGCCGACAGCCCGCTGTGTGACGCAAATCGGGGCTGAGTGACATGGCTGCGGCGTACCTGGCACTGGCCAAAAGCGGCGATGGTGGGACCAGTGAGCTGCACCGGCGCATCGAGCAGGCCCGTGCTCTGCTGTCACCATGCAGACTATGCCCGCGCAACTGCGGGATAGATCGTCTGGCTGATGAGCGAAGCTTCTGTCAGACCGGGCGAAGGGCATCAGTGGCAAGCTACTCTGCACACTTCGGTGAGGAGCGCCCACTGGTAGGCCGGGGTGGCTCAGGCACTATCTTTTTCGCCGGGTGCAATCTCGCCTGTGTGTTCTGCCAGAATCACGATATCAGCCACGGTGCCTGGGGCCAGCAGGTAGAGCCACAGCAACTGGCGGATATGATGGTAGCGCTGCAAAACTCTGGCTGCCACAACGTCAACTTCGTCAGCCCTACCCATGTGGTGCCGCAGATACTCGAGGCGCTGCCTCATGCCATAGAGCGGGGCCTGCGTGTCCCGCTGGTATACAACTGTGGCGGCTACGAGAGCGTCGAGACACTGCGCCTGCTCGACGGGATAGTGGACATCTACATGCCCGATGCCAAGTACGCGGACGGTGCCATAGCCGGACGTCTGTCGCAGGCACCCGACTATCCGCGGCGGATGCAGGAAGCGCTTGCCGAAATGCACCGTCAAGTCGGCGATCTTGAGCTGGACGAACGCGGAGTGGCGGTACGTGGCCTGCTGGTACGCCATCTGGTGCTGCCCGATAGCCTGGCTGGCACCGCCGAGGTGATGCGTTTCATCGCATCTCTCAGCGACCAGACTTACGTAAATCTGATGGATCAGTATCGGCCCTGTCATCAGGCATACCGCTACCCGCCGCTTGATCGCCGCATCACAGTGGAGGAGTATGATCAGGCGCTCAAGATGGCTCTATATGCTGGACTTAGCCGTCTCGATGACCGCTTTTTCTGAACCGATATGGACGAGAGGAGGCAAAGTGACATGACTTCTGATGAACGGAACCAGGCGACAGGCCTAGGCGGTGGTGTCTGGGACGCACTCAAACGCGGAGGTGACAGCCTCGCTCAGGCCGCCAGAAGGCTTGCTCAGGTGCAGCGTCTGCAATCTCAGATGCAGCGATTGCGTGCTCGCCGCCGCGATACTCTCCAGACCATCGGCGAACAGGTGTATGCTCTCCATGGTCGCGGCAGGGTGCGCAACCGCGACGTGCTGCAAAACTGCGAAGCGCTCGACCAGATCGCCTGCCAACTGGCCGATCTGCACCGTCAGGTGGAGGAATTGCGGGAGCAGGCACGCCGCCCTGCATCTACACAGGAACCGCTTGACGACAGCTTCCTGACCGATGACGACTTCGATGAGGAAATGGAAATCGCGGAGCCAGCGGACGCAGAGCAAGTAGACGTAGAGACGCATGATGAGCAAGAGTTTGCAGCAGATGAAGAGACGTACTCTTCGCAGGACCAGCCCGAGAGCGATGAGAGGCAAGAGCACGAGGACGATGAGCACGAACGCGGCTGGGACGACGAGGGCGACTGACCACACTTCTGGGTTTCAGGCGACTACGACACCGCGATACACAGACTGCTTCGCCTCACATATAGACTGCTTCGTCCCGCCCGTAGGCACAGTGCGGAAAAGTCAGACGAAAATCTATTCGGAGACGTAGAGCTATGACTGTCGAGACAAATGCAGACTACTGCCATATCATGCCCTGCCTGGACGTGAAAAACGGACGTGTGGTCAAGGGCGTGCACTTCGTGGATCTCGTGGATGCCGCGGATCCTGTGGAGGCTGCGTCAGCTTATGATGCTGACGGCGCCGATGAGCTGGCATTGCTCGACATCGCGGCCACACTGGAGAGCCGTCCGACTACTCTCGATCTGGTGACACGGGTCGCGCGGACCATATCGGTGCCGCTCACCGTCGGTGGAGGCATATCCGCCCTCGAGGATATCGCCGCTTTGCTCGATGCCGGAGCTTCTGCGGTGTCTATCAGCTCGGCGGCGGTGAAAAACCCGGAACTGGTGCGCCAGGCTGCCGACCGTTTCGGAAGTGCGGTAGTCACTGTGGCCGTAGATGCTCGTAGAAGCAACCAGCAGCCTTCCAGTTACGAACTGGTCACACATGGCGGCACTCATGGCACTGGCACAGACGTATTCGACTGGGCCAGGCGCGTCGCCGAGCTCGGTGCAGGCCGGATTCTGGCCACCAGCATGGAAACCGACGGGGTCAAACGCGGCTATGACATCGCTCTGACTGCGGGCTGTGCAGAGGCATCCGGGCTGCCGATTGTCGCATCAGGCGGAGCAGGTGAGCTGCAACACTTCTACGACGCGGCGACCGCGGGGCACGCATCGGCTCTGCTGGCCGCATCTGTTTTCCACTTCGGCACTTTCACCGTCGCCCAGGTCAAGCAGTATCTTCACGACCGCGGGGTACCGGTACGCTTGTGAGATTCGAGCAACTACAGAGATATACTCAGGATACGTGTACGATATGACAGCCGTAGGTTTTGACAGCGAGAAATATCTGCAACAACAGACCGAGGCCATCCTGGAGCGAGTGCAGGCCGCCGCGGGTAGACTGTATCTGGAGTTCGGCGGCAAGCTGACCTTCGATATGCACGCCGCGCGAGTGCTGCCCGGCTATGACCCACACGTCAAGATGCGCCTGCTTCAGCGGCTCAAGGATCAGATCGAGGTCGTCTTATGCGTCCACTCTGGCGATCTAGAGGAGGGGCGGCTCTCCGGCGACTTCGGCATGACCTATGACCAGGCCACTCTCAAGACCATAGATGATCTGCGCGACTGGGACATCGACGTCTCAGCCGTGGTCTTCACCCGCTTCCACAACGAACGGTCTGCCGGGCGACTGATGGACCGGCTCCACAGCCAGGGCATCACCACCCACACTCTTCCCGACATCGCCGAATATCCCACAAATCTGAGCCTCATCGTGTCTGAAGAGGGCTTCGGGCGCAACCCGTACATCGAAACTGACGCGCCACTGATGGTTGTCACCGGTGCCGGGCCGGGCAGCGGCAAGATGGCCCTATGCCTGTCGCAACTATACCATGATTATCGACGAGGGGTGGCATCTGGCTACGCCAAGTTCGAAACTTTCCCGATATGGAACCTGCCCGTGGACCATCCGGTAAACATCGCCTATGAGGCCGCTACCGCCGACCTGGGCGATATCGTGATGATAGATCCGTTCCACCTGAAAGCCTATGGCGTCACAGCCAGCAACTACAATCGCGACATAGACAACTTCCCTATCCTCAAAAACATCATAGACCAGATCGTCGGCGACAACCACCACACTCTGGTATATCAATCACCTACCGATATGGGGGTCAATCGGGCGGCATGGGGCATAGTGGATGACGAAACGGTCAGACATGCAGCCACCCAGGAGGTCATCCGGCGCTACTTCCGCCACTACTGGGAGTTCCGACGGGGGCTGGCATCGCGCCAGGTCTTGCAGCGGGCTGAAACCCTGATGCAGCGGCTGGGCGTGATATCCACAGACCGCCCGGTAGTGGAGCCTGCGCGAGCGGCAGCGGCTTCTGCGGAGGCGACGGGGCGGGGCAAGGACGGCTTCTACTGCGGAGCCGCCATAGAGCTGCCCGATGGCACCATGATCACCGGCAAAAACTCACCGCTTTTTCACTCAGCCTCTGCGGCAATCCTCAACGCCATCAAGCACCTGGCAGGGATTCCCGACCATATCCATCTGCTGCCGGAAAACGTCATCGAAAGCCTGACCACGCTGAAGGCCGACTATCTGGGCTCCACTTCGCCCAGCCTCAACGCTCAGGAGGTGCTGGTGGCACTAGGCATCAGCGCAGCAAGCAATCCTGCCGCTCAAGCCGGAGTGGAAATGCTGCCCAGGCTCAAGGGAGCGCAGATGCACCTGACCCACGAGCCGGGATCAGGCGACGAAAACGGCCTGCGCAAGCTCGGCATATGCCTGACCACTGACGCAAATCCTACCTCACAGGGCTACTTTCTGCGCTGAGCAGATAGCGGCTGATCTGCTGATGACTGCTCCCGATCCGCTACTTGCCCATCGCCCGCAGGCTCTGCAGGCAGCGGTCTACACACTCAAGCGGCGGATAAGCATAGCTTTCCTGCTCGACGATATACCACTGCGTCTTGCCCACGCTCTCGCAGAGCTGGAAAAGCTCTTCCCACTGCACATCGCTGAAGGCCGACTATCTGGGCTCCACTTCGCCCAGCCTCAACGCTCAGGAGGTGCTGGTGGCACTGGGTATCAGCGCAGCAAGCAATCCTGCCGCTCAAGCCGGAGTGGAAATGCTGCCCAGGCTCAAGGGAGCGCAGATGCACCTGACCCACGAACCCGGATCAGGCGACGAAAACGGACTGCGCAAGCTCGGCATATGCCTGACCACTGACGCAAATCCTACCTCACAGGGCTACTTCCTGCGCTGAGCAGATAGCGGCTGATCTGCTGACAGACTGCTCCCGGTCCGCTACTTGCCCATCGCCCGCAGGCTCTGCAGACAGCGGTCCACACACTCAAGCGGCGGATAGGCATAGCTTTCCTGCTCGACGATATACCACTGCGTCTTGCCCACGCTCTCGCAGAGCTGGAAAAGCTCTTCCCACTGCACATCGCCCTCGCCGATGAGGGCCTTTTCGTCGGCAGCGGAGTACTCTTTCAGGTGCACCGTCAGCGACCGGCCGGGGTAGCGCTCCACATATGGCACTGGATCGCCGCCACCCTTCAGCGCGTTGCCCGTGTCCAGTTGCATGATCACTTCCGGGTCCGTGTTGCCGAAGAAGGTGTCCCAGGGTAGCTCTCCATCCAGCTCTTCGAACTCCACATAGTGGTTGTGGTAGCCGGTCCACATATCCAGCGGGCGCAGCTTCGCCGAGATTTCGTTAAACAGTGCGGCAGTGCGCAGCCACGCATCACGGCTCTCGGTGTACTCGGCAGGCAGGCCGGGGCAGATCAGGTACGGATTGCCTATCGTGCGGTTGAACTCCACCGTCTGGTCAAGCTCGTCGCCCAGCAAGGTTGTGATGCCCTGGTGGGAGCCGCAGCAAGCCAGGCCGTTTTTGTCCAGCAGTTGCCGGATCTGCTCCGCGCTATGGTCGTAAAAGCCGGCGAACTCCACGCCTTCATAGCCCATTTGTGCCACCTGTGCCAGGGTACCGG
Source organism: candidate division WS1 bacterium (assembly GCA_012518355.1). GTDB lineage: Bacteria > Armatimonadota > Zipacnadia > Zipacnadales > UBA11051 > UBA11051. The sequence continues at coordinate 16,333 of JAAYSP010000104.1, forward strand.
CCAGGTCGCGCTGACAGTCTTCGCGTACCGAGTAAAGCTGGAGACCTATCGGTATGCGGCTCATCTCATCACTCCGTTCTCATCAGTGGATTTCCTATAGCTTGATCTCGTCTTCGAGGCCCAACTGCACCTGTAGCCAGGCATATGCCAGGGCGCGGTTGGGCAGGTTTATCGAGTGCCCCTCAGAGTGGAAGTAGCAGGCGAATTTGCCCTCTGCATCTACAGCCTTGTAGACACGCTCGACCTGATAGTATATCTCTGCGAACGGTTCGAACATCTCGAAGCATGAATCGTTGCCTACTGCCGACATGTTCAGCAGCGCTCGCGGGGCAATCGCAGCCAGTATTTCGGGGATGTCTATAGGTACAGGGCGGCCGCTGATGAAGTAGTCCAGTAGCTTCGGGAAGTGCTTGTAGCGGCCATGCGGAATCCGACTCCAGCTGCCGCGCAGGGGGTCACAGTGCCAACTGGTGATGCCACAGCTGACCACGGCGGCGGCTACTCGCTCATCTACCGCGGCGAGGAAGGCCGTGCCATATCCGCCCAGTGAGTTGCCCATACAGCCGATGCGGCTGCTGTCTACCTGCTCCAGCGCGCAGATGATATCCAGCGCCTGCTGATGATCGTACACGTCCTTGCCCATCTCCGACCAGTTCGGATGCTTTTCATACAGCGCTGCGGTGTTGTAGGCTGGCACCCCTTCCGGCTGACGCTGCCCTGCGCAGAAGTGATCCGGGGCCATGACCACGAAGCCGCGACGCACCAGATCGGGCCCATATGCCCGTGAGGTGCTCCCGTCTGAGCCCAGTCCCAGCATCGATTCCTTGGCCTCCGCAGTGGTCCCGTGGATGCACATGACTGCCGGGCGCGGCTCGTCATATCCCTCCGGGAGCAGCAGCCAGGCCCAGCCTTTGTCGTCCTCCTCGATGTCGTACGATATCAGTTGCCGCAGATAGCCTTCCTCCTGGATCTCCTTCTCGACCTGCACGTTGGGGTCTGGCCGCTCGGTCAGCCCCTCTCCCATCAGGTCTATGAAGCGTTCCAGTACGTCTTCGCGCCACTTTCGCCAGCACTCCTGGGTCACAACACTGTAGTCTTCGGGGAAAATGTCAGGCAGTTTCGGCTGATACATGTATCCGCTCCTCATCCATGCTGAATACGGGCACCATTTCGCGTCCTGGCGGTGCAACTCCTCCTGGCTCTTCGGGAAGGTATACTCCATGCTTCGCCGAACTACCTTCCGACGATCCTGTCATAGCACCTGTATGAGGAGGACGCAAACGTGGCAAAGCTGGCGATCAACGGTGGCTCAAAGGCGATCACAGAACCGCTCGGCAGGCCGCTTGAAGTGCAGTGGCCCGAGTATGGGCAGGAGGAAAAAGACGCGCTGATGGCGGTGCTTGAGTCGCGCAAGTGGTGGCGTGGAGCGTACTCGGGCGAAAACGTGGCAGACTCATGGGTGGCGCGATTTGAGGACGCTTTCGTCGAGTATCAGGGCGGCAAGGCGGCGGTGGCCTGCACCAACGGCACTCAGGCCATCGAGATGGCGCTCAAGGCGGTCGGTGTCCAGCCCGGTGATGAGGTCATCGTGCCATGTTCGACGTTCGTTGCCACCGCCACAGCGTGCATCATGGTCAATGCCATCCCCATCATCGTGGACATCGAGCCTGATACCTACCAGATGGATCCGGATGCGCTGGAGGCGGCCATCACCCCTCGCACTGCCGGTATTTTGCCGGTGCACAACGGCGGCTTTCCGGCGGACATGGATCGCCTCTGCGACATCGCCAACCGGCACGGGCTTTTCCTCATCGAGGATTGCGCCCATGCTCAGGGTTCGCAATACAGGGGGCGCGGCTGTGGCACTTTCGGCGATTTCGGCACATTTTCCCTGCAGATGGGCAAGACGCTCACATGCGGCGAGGGCGGCATTGTCATCACCGGTGATGAGGAGCTGGCTGCTAAGGCCTATGCCTTCCACCACATCGGGCGGCTGAGCGGGCGGCCCTTCTACGAGTTCCACATGGTGGCCTCGAACCTGCGCATGTCCGAGTGGCAGGGCGCGATTGCCTACTGCCAGACCAAACGCCTTGCCGAACAGACGGATCGTCGCGATCGCAACGCGCGCTATTTCGAAGATGGCCTGCGGGGCATAGACGGGGTGGCGCCTCTAGAGCGCGGCGACCGCTGCACTCGCTGGGGCTTCTATTACTACCTGTTCAAGTTCGACTCCGAGCAGTTCGAGGGGCTGTCACGGCAGCGCTTCGTGGAGGCGATGGCTGCTGAGGGCGTGCCATTTGGCTCCGGTCACATGCATCCGATTCAGGACAACCCACTGTTTCGGCATCGCAATTTCGGACCAGTGTGCTATCCGGAGGGCATCGAGCCACCTGACTACTCGCAGACCCACACACCTGTGGCACAAAACGCGCTGGAAAACGAGGCATTGACGCTGACCCACACGATTTTTGCCGACGATGACACTCGCAGCATGGACCTGATCCTCAGCGCCATCGC
>JAAYSP010000008.1 GCA_012518355.1 candidate division WS1 bacterium
CCCCTCCGCCTCGGTTTGTCTGTACGTCACGTCATGGCCATGCCATGCAGCTTTCTGCGCCCTGCACGCCCACCGCGCCGTCGGCGTCGGGGCACATGGCATCAGCCGCTGTGACATGCACCTGGACAGCCGGGGGCGGGTGTGGATACACGAGATCAACAGTATGCCCGGGCTAACCGAGACCTCTGATGTGCCCCACGAAGCATTTGCCATCGGCATGACCTACCGGGATCTGGTGCTGGAGATACTGGGCAGCGCTTTTTTCCGCTGATCGTCCCATGCGCCTCGGTTTACCTGTACGTCACGGCATGGCCATGTCATGCAGCTTTCCGCCCGCTTTCTGCGCAGCCCTGCACGTCCAACGCGCCGTCGGCGTCGGGGCACATGGCATCAGCCGCTGTGACATGCACCTGGACAGCCGTGGGCAGGTGTGGGTACACGAGATCAACAGTATGCCTGGGCTGACTGAAACTTCTGATGTGCCCCACGAAGCGTTCGCCACCGGCATGACCTACCGGGATCTGGTGCTGGAGATACTGGGCAGCGCCTTTTTCCACTGACCGTCCCATGCGCCTCGGTTTACCTGTACGTCACGGCATAGCCATGTCATGCAGTTTTCCGCTCGCTTTTTGCGGCCCTGTACGCCTGCCAGTACTGCTCTACGCTGCCCGATCCGGCGCTTCACTGCCACCATCCCCATGTAGTGCCAGCGAAGGATTTCCTCACTCCAGTGATGAAATGTATTTCAACCACTATCGGATGACGCGTGAGGAGTGCCAGCGACATGGCCTTGATGGAGGACATCCAGAGTTGTGTGGACCTGCAGATGCCTGAAGAGCTTCCGGTATTCTGCCTCAGTCAGGAATTCGATGCTCACTATTGCGGTATGACATACGCCCAGTACATCTCATCACCTGAAAGCATCATCCAGGTACAGCTTGAGGTGCTCGATAGGTTCGGCTGGGATTGGGTCTGGTTGCACCTCGATGATACCCTCGAGTTCGAAGCACTGGGAGTTGGAGTCAGGGGCGGCGAAAACGTAGTGCCTGCCACCTGCAACTATCTGAGCTTCGATCGTGAAACGCTGTCTGGCCTGCGTGTGCCCAACCCGCAGACCAGTGCCCGTATGCCGCTTTTGCTTGATGCTATCGCGGGACTTCGCGAGGCCCGTGGCGATGCCACCTGTATCACCGGGCGTGTGGCAGCCCCGTATTCGGCGGTGGGCCTGACGTTCGGCATCGAACAGACGGCGTACATGACCATGGATGACCCCGACCTGCTCCGCGACGCCATCGCTTTCGCTGAGGAGCAGGCCATCTCCTGGGGACTGGCGCAGATAGACGCCGGCGCTCATGCCATCTGGTTGGGCGACTGCAATGCCTCGACGCATATGATGTCACCTGCTCAGTTCAAGCAGTGGGCCCTGGAGCCGTGCAGGCGTGTGACCGAGGCGTTCAAGGCAGCCGGAGCCTGGGTTTTCCTGCACAACTCTGAGGAGCGGGTGGAAGGCCTGATGCTTCAGGCGCAGACCGAGCCGAGCGTGCTGAGCGTCGGTCCCGGCCTGGACATGACGCTGGCTCAGGAAGCACTCGCGGACCGCATCGCTCTTATGGGCAACGTAGACCCCATCGCCATGCTGACTGATGGCACAGCTTCGCAGGTGGCAAGTGAAACCGATCGGCTGGTGCGGCTGATGTCCTCCGGAGGTATGATCCTCAACAGTGGTGAGTGCGTGCCTCGCGAGGCCAAGACGCCCAACATGCATACCATGATAGATACTGGCCGCAAGGTCTGGGGCCTGGTCTGCGGGCGGCGTTAGCGGTTCGGGGAGAGAAGCGAGGCCGGCAGCTATGTGAGATTGACCGCAGACAGACGGCGTGGCGTTGCTGTGGAAGCTATCTGTTGCGTCGAGCACTGACAGAGGGCAAACAGATGAGCCCGCTGATGTGACGATCCGCAAGCGCATCCTCCCCAGAAGCACTCCTGAACGGGCACAATGCTGACTCCGTGCACAGCTCCGCCGGAATGTGATACAATTAGAAGTCGAAATCGGGCACTATTTTGAGGGAGTAAAACCATGCTGGGAGACTTGACCTGGCGAGACCTGCTGCCGGCACTGATCTTCATGGTAGCGATGCTCGTGCTTTTCTGGATTTTCATCCTGCGACCAGCTAAACAGCGCCAGGAAAACCACCAAAAGCTCATCTATTCGCTGGAAAACGGAGACAAGGTGATCACCGCTGGGGGCATTTACGGTACCGTCGTGCGTGTGCATGAGAGGACTGTGCACCTGAAGGTGGCCGAAGACGTCGTGATGGTGATGGATAGGCGTGCGGTGCGAAGGCACCAGGCGGGAGAGGATGAATAGATGCACCACGTCCCCCTGATTGTGGCCGGAGTGGCGTTGGTGTTCGCTGCGGCCGCGCTTGTCCTGGCCTGGCAGACGCGCAAGATCAGCAATCCGCAGCGCATGGATCGGTTGGAGACGCTCATCAGCGAACACGCGCCTTCGGAGATACTCAGCCGACATCAGACCGAGCTGTCTAAGCTGAACACCCAACTGGATGATCTGGACAAATTTGCGAAGCACACGGACGGCCGACTGGACACAGCAGTGCAGCGCATCGGCCTGACGCGCTTCAACATGGGAGAACAGGTCGGCGGTGAGTTGAGTTTCGCTTTGACCATGCTCGATTCGCGCAATCATGGCTTGATCCTCACCGCACTGACCGACCACAGCGGGACTCGCGTCTTCATCCGTGGGGTGGTCAGGGGCCAGTCACAGCATCCGTTGATGCCCTATGAAGAGCGTTCACTCAAGCAGGCCATGGATAGCCACTCTGACGACCATACCGGAGTGTGAGCAACTGTGGGTGAGAGATCGGATCAGCCATCTGACGGGGATGAACTGGCGGATGTGCCCGAGCCCTCAGACACGGGTGATGCTCCGATGGCGGCGCCCTGCCAGCGCCAGGTCGAAGCGTTTTTGCGGTACCTCATCGCAGAGGTTGGGCTGGCCGACAACACCATCTCTGCCTACCGCCGTGACCTGCTCGACTACTGCGCATTTCTGCGCGGTGCAGGGCTGCAGGAGCTTCACGATGCCCTGCGGCAGCATGTGATTGACTATCTGGGTGCACTTCGCAAACAGGGACTGAAACGCTCTACCATCGCGCGCAAGCTGACCGCGATCCGCCAGGTGCACAAATTCCTACTGGGTGAAGGGCTTTCCGAAGCAGACCCGACCGCAAATCTCGATGGTCCGAGCACTGTGCACAGGCTGCCTCAGGTGCTGACGGAAGCCGAGTGTATGCGTCTTCTGCAAACCCCCGATGTCTCCACTCCCACAGGCTTGCGCGATGCAGCGATGCTCACGCTGCTGTACGCTACAGGCCTGCGCGTTTCAGAACTCGTCGGTCTGGACCTGCACTCCCTGAACCTGGAGGAAGAGGTGGTGCGGGTCAAGGGCAAGGGCGGAAAAGAGCGGCTGGTTCCGGTGGCTCCGGTGGCGCTGGAGGTAGTCAGCGAGTACCTGCTACGGGCCAGAGCCGAGTTTGGCGGAGATGAGGCGTCTAGCGCGCTATTTCTGAACCGTTTCGGCCGACCGCTTAGTCGTTCGGGCTTCTGGCGGATACTGAAAGCCTACGCAGAAACCGCCGACTTGCCTGCAGATTTGTCACCTCACACTCTGCGCCACAGCTTCGCCACTCACCTGCTGCACGGCGGTGCAGATCTGCGCGCCATCCAGGAGATGCTTGGCCATAGCAGCCTTGCAGTGACGGAGCTGTATACTCACGTATCTGCACCGCACAAGCGCAGGGTCTATGACGCTACTCATCCGCGTGCCCGTAGCGCGAACGCACCTGTGGAGAGCTCCTCCGACGCCGAGCCTCCGGTTCCGGGTGTATGAGAGTTGAAGTCCTGGCGGAGGCGTACTCACTCGCAGTTTTCAGCTGAGAGATAGGTAGCGGGTGTCCGATTCTGGTCAGTGGGGCAGTCAGATTGTGAGGCGCCGATGCCTCATGGAGCGACGATGGTGCGGATCATGTCGCCCTGCTTTTCTATGGCCGCCTGCATGGCCTCTGCGGCCTGATCAAGCGTGAACTGGCGTGTCGGGTACTGTTCGAGGTGGATCTGATTGGCGGCAGCCAAGGCTACGCCATCCTCAAGCGTGTCGCGCGACCTCCGGCTGAACTGCACAGTGAGCTCCTTGCGGCGCGGGATGCTGGCCTGGAAGAGTTGCTCATCAGGCTCCGGTATGCCGACTATGACAGCAGTGCCAGCCGGGCGAACCAGTGGCATGGCTTCGGCGAAGGAAGTGGGCGCTCCGGCGGCTTCGAAGACCACCGCCGGGTGGCTGCCATCAGCCTCGAGAGTGGCCTGAAGCTGCTGAGCAGAGTCGAAAACCTGTGCTCCTAGCTTCTCAGGAAATGCCTGTCGGCCGGGCAGCGGCTCGACCATATACAGCTTTTGGGCACCCCACCACAGGCACACGTCCAGGATGGCCACTCCGATGGCGCCGGCTCCCAGTATGGCTACATCCTGGCCCTTCTGCAGCCCCGACAGGCGCACCGCATGGAGCCCCACACCTAACGGTTCGACCAGCGCTCCGGCCTCATAGCTGACATGGTCGGGCAGCTTGCACAGGGCATGAGCGGGCGTGACGATGTATTCGGCCATAGCCCCGTTGGTGTCAGGAAAGCTGGGGAAGACTACGTTGCGGCACAGGTTAGTCAGGCCCTGCAGGCACATGTCACAGTGGCCGCAGTGCCAGCTTGGCTCACAGGCCACCCGATCGCCGACTTGCAGATCGGTGACATCGGGGCCTAGCTGTGCGACCTGGCCTGAGAACTCGTGGCCGAGGATCAGCGGCCCTGTCGGATACACTCCGCTGGAGTGGCCGTACTCGAAGATGTGGATGTCAGATGCGCAGATGGCGACCGCTTTCACCGCCAGCAGCACTTCACCGGCTTGAGGCTGTGGGGTGGGGGCGTCCATCACTTCTATCCGATTGGGTGCGGTCATGAAGGCTGCTTTCACTGCCGTTCAGCCTCCTTTGGGGGAGATTGGGGCCTGGGTTGTCCTGATACAACGGGTTTATCGGGTGCATCGTCGGGCGGTGGCTCTTCAGGCTTTTTCTTTGTGCCTACGCGGACTTCTTCCCTCTGTGGGCGATAGGTATCGGTATGTAGCACCTGGCGCGATACCTGCTTGCCGTCCTTTGTCACTACGCGCGTGAGCGTAACCTTCGTCCCGTTGCGTCCCTTCTTCTCGACCACTCTCTTGCCTTCCTCGAGTTCGGGATCAGATGTCTCTTTCACTTCGAAGGGGATAGTGCTGACCCCGCTGCGAATCAGTTCAACATTGTACTTGTCCTGGCGACTGCCGATAATTCGCACATGAAGACGGTTGCCGTCGAGGTTGCCGAGAATCAGTATGGGATGCTTCAGGCTGTTTACGAACTTGAAGTCTATTTGCCCATAGTAGACGGTGGCGTCTCTACCGGAGGGGACATAATTCACCGGCCGAGAGTGATGACGGCGCTGGGAGATCTGCAGGTTGGCCAACAGTGCCGCGTTGTAGAGAGTGCTGGCTACCTGACACACGCCGCCACCGGTGGACGGGACCACTTCGCCGTCTACGAAGATATCGGCTTGCCTATATCCGCTTTCGCTCAGGCGCGGCCCCAGGGTGCCGTTGAGCGAAAACTGTTCGCCCTGCTTTACGATGGTCTTGTTCAGCAAGCCGATGGCCAGCCTCAGGTTGTGGGTTCGATCGCGGTTGCCCGCGTTGAAGGGGGTGCTATATCGTGCCAAAACCGTGTCGAGATTGGCCAGCATGTCCTTCGTGATGGCCGGTTGGACGGTCTTGACGATCAGTTCTGCCTCAGTCACACTCGAGTCGCTCAGCATCTCGCTCAGTGTCTGCTGGGTAGCATCCACGTCCAGGCTTCTGCCGACCTCGCCGGGGATGACACTGACGTTGTCTCCACTGACTTCTACGGTAGCGTTTTTGGGTTTGCGATTGATGTCCTGAGCTAACTCTACCAGGGCGCTACGCAGGATGACAGTGTCCACCTCGCAGGCGACTGGCACATCCTGTGGCTGTCTGCGCAGGCGCAAGAGGGTGGTCAGCTGGTGGATAGTGCCGCCCTCACGACCGATGGCGTAGGCGGCTGCAGCGGCTTGCTCGAGCTGCAGTTGTGCACCCAACTCTTCGGGACTCATAGACACGCTTTCCTGCCCGTATCTGAGCTGGATCTGATCAGGCAGAGTCGGAACCCACAAGATGTGCAGCGTTTCGACGGCGTCGGCTTGCGACTTGCCACCGACGTTGACGCCGGCGATGGTCACACCACGCGCGATCTGATCACTGCGGGCAAAAGCTCGGGCGGTGGTCAGCAGGCTCAGGCCCGTCACCAGTGTCGTGATGATGAGGACGCCGAGTACAATCAGTAGTGTCTTGATCAGCTTCTGTTTCTTTGCCGCATCCATTTCTCTATCAGCAACCGGTCCTCAACTATATCGCTATCTTCCTGTTTCGTACCTCTGTCAACCTCTTCGTCTTCGTCTCTGTCCGCGTCTCCATCTGCATCTTCGCCTTCGTCTCTGTCTTCGTCTCTGTCACAATCGTCCTGGTATGTCGCGCTATCGTGCTAGTCAGCCTGGTTTTGGCCCTGCTCTACAGAGTTGACGATTTCGGTCTGACGATCGTCGGATGCCGACGTGGGGTCTGCATTTGGACTTGCAGATGGCAAGACTTGATCGTCCTCCGTGTCCGGTTGCAGGCCCAGCCGGTCTTCGATTTCGGCCAGTCGGGCCTCGATGCGAGCAAGCGGCTCCTGGGCACGGCGGACGATTTGGTCGTGGCGGAAGTCGTATACACGCCTGCCCTTGCGGCGGATTACCGTGGCCTTCTGCCCGACGACGGTGCAGTACTCGGGCACCGGATCGACGACAACTGCTGCCGCGCCTATGACCGCTCCGCGTCCGATGGTGATGGAGCCCAACACCTGGGCATGGGCACCGACGGTCACGTCGTCGCACAGCGTCGGGTGGCGCTTGCCAGTCTCCTTGCCGGTGCCACCCAGGGTCACGCCTTGCAGCAGCGAGCAGCCGTCACCGACCTCAGTGGTCTCTCCGATGACGGTGCCTGTACCGTGGTCTATGAAAAAGCGCCTGCCGATACGGGCGCCGGGATGGATTTCCACTCCAGTGAAAAACTTGGCTACCTGAGAGTTGAAGCGCGCTGCCAGGCGAAAACCCGCCCGCCACAATCGGTGGTTTATGCGATGTGCTATGGTGGCATGCAGTCCTGAGTAGCATAGCAGCACTTCAGCGGTGCTGCGCGCGGCCGGGTCACGCTCCCGAACCGCCCGCACGTCTTCGGTAATCTGTTTTAGCAGTGACACTGGCGGCTCACCTCGTCCTGGTGTCGGGAGATAGATGTGTGGTACCTATGATGCACCCCGCGGTCACTGCGGCTACTCGAGCTTGGTATGGCGTGCCCGCATCTGTTCGGGAGTGGTGCCAAGCTCCGACATCAGCCGCATGACCATATCGTCACCCAGTACCAGCATACACTGCTCGAACAGTGAACCGGGTGGCTGTGGTGACAGTTCAGGGGCGCTGATTTTGGTCAGCGGCCAGGGGATCTCGACCACCATATCGCTGACCTGCGAGATCGCGCCCTCCGGATTTGCGGTGATGGTGCAGGTGGTAGCACCGCGGTCATGGCCGGCTTCGACGATGGCCAGTGTCGTTTTGGTGACGCCCGAGCCACTGCCGGCGATGAGTAGGTCGCCAGGGCCGATGGCCGGGGTGCTGGTCTCACCGACGACATAGGCCTTCAACCCCAGGTGCACCAGTCGCATGGCGAAAGCTTTGAGCATGAGCAGGCTGCGCCCGGCTCCGGCGACGAAAACGGTATCGGCATCCAGGATCGCCTTCACCAGCGCCTTGACCTCATCAACGTCGATACGGGCCATGAGTGAAGCGATCTGCCCGGGTATGACCGAGCGTAGATGGTTTTCTTCAGGTAGACTTCGGGGCAATTTGTCAGGTCCTCCCGCTGAGCTATTCCGGTTCCGTTATGACTATGGTGGCACAACGAAAGTTCAGCAGCTCGGCAGCCAGTTGCTGAACCTGTTCGGCGGTCACTTTTGTGATATTGTCCGCATAGTGGCGATAATTGTCAAATCCTAATCCGTACAGCTCATCGAGCACCATGCTCTGTGCCCGACTGAGGCCTGCCTGGATGCCCAACTGTTTGGCGGCAATCGCCATGCTACGGCCGCGCTCCAGTTCGTCATCAGCGACGGCTTGTGAGGCGAGTTCGCCTATCACACGCTCGATAGCCTCCTGCGTCTGGGCGATACGCTCCGGTGCGGTTGCGGCGTAAATCAGATAGTGTCCGGTCTCGATACCAGCCATGGGGTAAGCCCAGGTTGCATAGACCAGCTCGGCACCGCGTAGAGCCTCATGCAGCCGCCCTCCAGGCATGGGAGCACCAGCCAGCACAGCGCTAAGCACATCCAGAGTGTAGCGGTCAGGAGATGCTATGGTAGGGCCAGGAAAACCGTACAGGACGATAGCCTGCTGCTGGTTGCGGGCCACGCGCCGCAGGTGGTCTTCGGTTGGCTCTGGCTCCGGCGAGACGGCCGGTGGTGCGATTTCGCCGATGGAGAAGTCCGCAAATCGCTCCTCGACCAGCCCGATGGCCTCCTCGGCGGAGACATCACCGATGACCGAGAGCACCATGCCGTTCGGGCGCAGGTAGCGGCTGTGGAACTCAACCAGTTGCTCTCTGGTCAGGGCAGCTACTGACTCTGCGGTGCCCAGTTGTGGCAGCCGGTAGGGATGGTTGCGGTACAGTTCGGCGGCCAGCAGATCCATGCCGACTGCGTTTACGTTGTCCTCGCGCTGGCTGATGTCGGCTAGGATCAGTTGACGCTGAAGCTCAAGTTGGTCCTCCGGAAAAGTCGGGTGGATCAGACAGTCGGCGAAGACCTCTAGCATCTGCGGAAAGCTGTCGCTGGTGCACTGAGCCTGCAGGCCCAGCGTGTTGCGGCCGGAAAAGGGATACAGTCGGGCGGCCAGCCCGTCGGTAGTCTCGGCAATCTGCTGGTAGCTGTGGTCGTGGGTGCCGCGCACAAGCATGGCGGCAGTGAAGTTGCTCAGGCCGTTTGTCTGCTCGCTCTCATAGCGGACACCCGCCTTGAAGCCTGCCAGCATGGACACCATGGGGCTGTGATGGGCCTCCTGCACCAGCACCAGCATACCATTGTCCAGCCGGCGGCTGAGGATCCGGTCACTATCGCTGCCTGTCACAGCAGTGGTACCCTGCTGCGCCTGAGCGACTTCAGGCGGCCCCAGTACGGCAGTGTTGAGCGTTTCAGGGCGCAGATACTCGGCGGCAACGCGACGGATATCGGCTGCAGTCACCTGGCGGATGCCACGAATATAGGTGGCACTGAAGTCCGGATCGCCAGTGCTGATGAGGTCCTGCCCGAGGATTTCGGCACGGCCCTGGATGGTCTCCTGGGCATAGATGATTTCGGCGGACTTCTGAGTTATCGCCTTCTGCAACTGCTCTGAGGCGACCTGCTCATCTGCCAGCCGCCGGACCTGCTCGATGATTGCTGCTTCGGCAGCAGGCAAGTTTTCCGGCGCCAGAGTCGCGCGAATTGCGAATACTCCTGTGCCATATGATGGTGTGTGCGAGAAGCTGCCTATGTCGTCCACCAGGCCGAGTTCATCTCGCAGTGTGGTGACCAGCGGGCTACTGGGACCGTAGCCCAGCACGAAATCGGCCACATCGAGGGCATACAGATCGGGGCTGTAGAGGTCAACTGTGGGCCAGCCTATGAACAGATAGGCGCGGTTGAGAGCTGCATCCGCTTCGACCTGGCGCCGGGCAGAGATCTGTGGCGGCTCGGCAGGCAGCGTGGGTCGGCGAGTTGCCCCACCGGGATAGCGCCCCAGCAGCTCGCGCAGATACACCAGAGTTTCTGCGCTGTCCACATCGCCTACCACCACTGCCACCATGTTCTCGGGCACATAGTGATCGGCGTGGAAGCTGACCAGATCGGAGCGCTGGAGCAGGTCGAACTGCTCCCGGTAGCCGATAGTCGGATAGCGGGCGGGATGTGTGCGATACACGGTGCCGGAAAACAGGTGCCACAGGCGGCGGGCTGGGTCGTCTTCGCCCATGGTGATCTCGCGTTCGATGATCCCGCGCTGGGTCTTGACTGCATCTACCGGGAAGCTCGGCTGCAATACATAGTCGGCCACGAGTTCGATTGCCTCATGAGCACGCGCAACCGGTGCGGTGATGTAGTAGCAGGTATGGTCAGTGCTGGTATATGCGTTGGTGGAGTTGCCCAGGCTTTCCTGCAGGGTCTCTATGTCCTGTTTGCTGCGAGTCGGTGTGCCCTCGCTGACACAGTGCTCGACGAAATGGCTGATGCCTGCGCCCAGGTAGCTGCCCTCATAGGCGCTGCCCACGCGCACATAGAAGCGTACCGACACCAGCGGAGCGCTGTGGTTCTCCTCTACCGCGATAGTCATGCCGTTGGGCAGCGTTTCGACCACGGCTGCCTGCGCCGCAACTGTGGGCAGCACGATACACAGCACCGCCAGAGCAGCCGATACAGTCTTCGTCATCACTTGATACCTCCACCGGAATCCTGGCCTGGGGCAGGATGCTTCAGCAGCCAGAAAGCAGGGCAGGGCACAACACACTGCCGGTGCCTGCTCCTGCGGCAATCATACGGTTTTCAGCGCTTGTATGCAATACTGACAGCACGCACAGGCAGGAATTGGCCTCCCGTTGCGTGAATTGCTGTGGCACGATGAAGCTGGCTGATCTGCTGCAAGAGTTGCTTGATCTGATACTGCCTCCTGCATGTGAGGGCTGTGGTGCTGTCGGCAAGATGGGCCTGTGCGACGACTGTACGCAGGAGATCATCCTCGTGCAGGCACCACTGTGCGCACACTGCGGATTTCCGTTCGACCCATCGCTGGCGCGGGCCCCACAACTGTGCAGCTATTGTGGGGAATACGCGCCGATGTACGATGCTGCGCGGGCTTACGCGATGCACAGCGGGCCGCTTCGTCAGGCCATCATCGCATATAAGTTTCGAGGCAGGATGGCTATAGCTCCGTTTTTGGCTCGGCTGCTGGCTGAACGGCTGGCGGCTGAGAGCACGCAGTTATGGCCGCTGCCGGTAGATCGGATAGAGGCGCTGGTACCGATTCCGTTGCACCATGAGCGGAAACGGTGGCGTGGTTTTGACCAGGCCGCAGTGCTGGCACGCCATCTGGGCAAGCTGGTGGACATGCCGGTGTGGGAGCACTGCCTAACTCGACACAGGCCCACACTGCCACAGGTGGGTCTGAGCATGGAGGAGCGGCTCGAAAACGTACAGAACGCGTTTGCCGTGACTGATGCAGAGGCAGTACGCGGACGCACGGTGCTGATGGTGGACGACGTGTACACTACCGGCGCGACGGCAGCCGACGCGGCGCGGGCACTGAAGTCAGCCGGGGTAGAAGCGGTATATCTGCTCACCATCACCCGGACAGTACCCGATTGGCATCCGGCTTTTCGTGCTGAGAGTCTGTACGATGACGCATACCACTAACGCCGTCTAGTCGGGGTGACAACTCTGCTCGTCTCCGCTAGATCTCCGCTGGGTCTCCGCTGGGTCTCCGCTGGGTCTCCACTGGGTCTCCACTGGGTCTCCACTGGGTCTCCACTGGGTCTCCACTGGGTCTCCACTGGGTCTCCACTGAGGCTCACGCCACTTTTCTGTGCATGGCAGGACCACCTGAGCGTCACGCACAGGCGGCCCTGCCACGAAGCCACGAAGTGTCTGTCGGTTCTGGCAGATGCTACTGGGTAAGCTCCAGCTCCTGGCTGTAGAGCCTGCCGCCACAAGCGAAGTATAGACGGCCTTCGTGTATGAGGACGCCCGCAGTGATGGTGCTGCCAGGCCGTGCGATTTCGCGGTGCTCATAGCTGCCCGGTTCGAAGCGTGCGATGGCATTGCGGAACAGCACGTAGATGCCACCATCAGGGGCTACGACCATACTGCGCGGCGCCTGCGAGCCGGTCAGTGCTCCGTATTGTGTGACCTGCTCATCGTGGAGTATCTGCCCGGTTGCAGGATCGAAGCAGAAGAAGCGATTGCCTGCCGCCAGGCCGTAGACCAATCCGTCATGGCCCACGACCAGGTCACGTATCGAGGCGGCCGAAGGTTGCAGCGTCCAGCGCTCAGTCAGTTTTCGTGTCGCCCAGTCTATGCGGTAGAGATACGCTTCGGTGGCAGTGCTGGGGCCGGCACCGGTTCCTCCGCCGACGGTGCTGCCGACGATCAGGTCTCCGTCAGGCAGAGCGCACATGGCGTTGATGCCCTGGTCGGGAAGCAATTCGTCGGGCAGGAGCACACTCTCCTCGCCGGTCTCTGTGTTGTAGATGAGCAGGCCGCCGCCGAGTTTGGCACGTGCCGGGCTGCCGCCCATGATGACATGCTGTCCGTCAGGATGCGCGACCATCGCCTGCGGGCGGCCAAACATGTCAGGGTCGCCGCCGAAACCGTATACTTTGCCATGCAGGTGGCGCGGGTTGGTTCTACTTTCCATGGCGGTTCCATCATCTACAGGCTGGGTCGGATCCAGTTCGATGAGCGATCCGGTGCTATACACTGCGCCATATATCCTCTCACCCTGACGCACTATCTGATTGGCATGACCACTGTAGCCACCGGCCCAGTCTTGCACCTCGCCGCTCTGGAGGTCGAAGCGCCAGTAGTGCAGTGGTGCCCCGCTGGTACCCCAGATATTGCCGTCCGGACCAACGGTCATGGTGAAAATGCCTAGCCCGGGGGTGTCGTAGTCGAAATGCACCCGCCGCGTCTCTTCGGCTTCCAGGTCCTGGATATCCATGTAGCGCTTGAGCAGATCCAGCCTGGTGTAGCGGCTGCCATCAGTGAATTCTGACACTGGCCGAGTGAGCCGCCCTGAGCCTACCTCCTGTTTCTCCACAGGAGTGGCCACACCGTCATACAGCACATGGTTGCCCCAGCCCGGTGCGGTGGCATAGACTTTGCCGTCAGCGCCGCGAGATACGCTTCCTGCGCCCTCCTGGCGCTGCTCTTCGGGTATGAATGTGCGGCTCTCACCTGTGGCGATGTTGAAGCCCACCACCTGCGCAGCTTTTATGGCGATGCCACCGTACACCCAGCCGGCGTCATCAATTGCCAGCGGCCGGTAGTACAGAGGGAAGTCGTCTTCATAGACGGGGCCATAGTCGGTGAACGTATCGCTATGGGGGTCGTAGGCGATGAGGGTGGCAGAGGGGTATATCCCGGCGTAGATGACTCCCTCGGCGTCCATGGTGAAGGCAAGCGACATACGGTTTGGGATCTCTCCGACCCGCCGCACCTCACGTGTCGCCACGTCTATCTCCAGCAGCCAGTTGCCCATCGTGTCATATACTTTGTTTTCTGGCGATAGGAAGACAGTGTAGGCGCCCATGCCTGTGAGCCCTTCGCCGGGATGGATCTGTTCGGTCTCACCGGTTTCGGCATCTATGAACAGGTATGTGCTGTCGCCACCAGCCCACATTTTGACGAACACAACGCGCGAGCCGTCAGCATTCTCAGCGGCTCTGGCGCCGCCGCCCCATGGCTGCATGGCGCCGGGGGATACAACTCCATGGTCGGTCATACCGGCAGGCAGTTGTGCGTGCGTGGGGCCAGCGCCAACTAACAGGGTTGCACCTGCCAGGAGCACTCCGAGCAATACCACATATGCTGGGTTGTCCATCAGACTACTCCTCTCCAGTCATGAATTAGGGTTGTCTGCATTCCTCCTGTGAGTACAGTGTTCCAATTGCATTATGAGACTGATATCAACTGTGGTCAACTGTGGTCAGCTGTGGTCAAGCTGCCCTTTTACTCTCACTGTTCAGAGCAACAGAGAGTGCGAACAGAGTCGTACGCCGACTGTCATGCCGTGCTGTAACCGCTCATGACACTTCAGCTGTCGCTTTTTCGGTACGCTGTCTTGCGTTTGTACGGCTCTCTTCTTGAGCGTTTTTGGGTGTTACTGGGCCAGGTTTAGCTCCTGGCTGTAGAGTCGCGTTCCACATGCAAAATACAGGCGGCCTTCATGGATGAGGACGCCCGCAGTGATGGTGCTGCCAGGCCGTGCGATTTCGCGGTGCTCGCAGGTGCCCGGCTCGAAGCGTGCGATGGCATCACGGAACAGCACGTAGATGCCGCCGTCAGGAGCGACGGCCATGGTGCGCGGTGCCTGGGAGCCGGTCACTGACCCATACTCGCTGACCTCTTCGTCGTGGAGCATCTGTCCGGTTTCCGGATTGAAGCAGAAAAAGCGATTACCTGCAGCCAGGCCGTATACCAACCCGTCGTGCCCTACGACCAGATCACGAACAGAGCCGCTTGCCGGTTCGATGGGCCAGCTCTCGGTCATCTCCTGTGTCGCCCAGTCTATGCGGTACAGCATGGCTGTAGTTGCAGTACTGGCGCTCGCACCTGTACCTCCGCCGATAGTGCTACCGACGATGATGTCACCGTCCGGCAGCACGCACATGGCGTTCACTCCCTGGTCAGGGAGCAACTCATCGGGCTTGAGGACGCTGTACTCACCGGTCTGTGTGTCATAGATGATCAGGCCGCCACCGAGTTGGGCACGTGCCGGACTGCCGCCCATGACTATGTGGCGCCCGTCGGGATGCGCGACCATAGCATGAGGCCGGCCGTACATGTCGGGTTCGCCCCCAAATCCGTACTCATAGCCGTGTACGTGGCGCGGGTTAGTGCTCTGTCGGATGGCGACGTCATGCACGGGCTGGGTGACATCCAACTCGATGAGCGACCCGGAGCTGTACACCGCCCCATATATCCTGTCACCCTGGCGCACCATCTGGTTGGCATGACCTGTATGTGCGCCGAGCCCCCAGTTGTCCAGGTCGCCGGTCTGTGGATCGAAACACCAGATGCGTAGCGGTAGGCCGGTGGCGCCCCAGATCTTTCCGTCGGGACCAGCGGCCATGGTGAAGATGCTAAGCCCGGGGCAGTCGTAGTCGAACTGCACCCGACGGGCCTGCTCTGCACCCTCGTCCATGACATCCATGAAGCGGTTGTGCACGTCCATTCTGCTTAAGCGAGTGTCATCAGAGAATTCGGACCACGTTCGGACAACGCGATCAGCTTCTACCGGCGGCTCCTCTATCGGGGTGGCTTCACCTGCATATAGCACATGGTGGCTCCATCCAGGTGCGTTGGCATAGACCTTGCCGTCGGTGCCCCGAAACACAGTTCCTGCTCCCTGCTGGCGCTGGTCTTCGGGTACATATGTGCGCTTCTCTCCGGTCGCCGGGTTAAAGCCTACTACCTGCGCAGCTTTTATGGCGATGCCACCATACACCCAGCCAGCGTCATCAACTGCTATTGGCCGGTAGTACAGAGGGAAGTCGTCCTCATAGACGGGGCCGTAGTCAGTGAAGGTGTCAGTGCGTGGGTCGTAGGTAATCAGAGTGGCGGACGGAAATATACCTGCATAGATAACTCCCTCGTCGTCCATGGTGAATGCCAGCGACATACCACCGGGAAGCTGTCCGAGACGTCGGATTTCTCGTGTCGGCACGTCTATCTCCAGCATCCAGTTGCCCATCGTGTCGTACACCTTGTTTTCGGGCGACAGTATGACCAGATAGGCTCCGAGACCGGTCAGCCCGTCCGTGTCGATCTGCTCGGTCTCGCCTGTCTCAGCATTTATGAAGAGGTAACTGCTGCCACCTCCGGACCACAGCTTCATGAATACCAGACGACTGCCATCGGCGTCCTCGGTGGCCATGGTGCCACCCCATGCTGAGGTGCCGATAGGGGCTGCTGCTCCGTGGTCGGCCATGCCCGGAGGCAGTTGAGCATGAGCCGGTACGAGACTGGCGGACATGAGGGTGGCTATGGCTAGAGTTCCCAGCAACACTGCAAGTGTGGAATTGTCCATCAGATAGCTCCTTTTCTGTCATGAGGGGAGGCATTTGCGCTCCTCCCATGAGTCCTGTGCGGACAATTGTGTCATGAGGCTGTAGTCAGATTTACCTCTACACTGTGTGAGAGGTTGCCCGTTTGAGGTCTACGTCAACTCACTTGCTGCTCACGACCAATCAGCTGTTGCTGTCTGGCTCATGCACTCGGCGCCGCTCTATGCATCCTCAGAGTTGCGCGAAGTGCTGGATTTTCCGTCTCTACCGTCTCTTTTCTCGCTGTATCCGTAGAGTAAGTTTTTCTCTCCTTTCGGCGGCCCCAAAAGCGTTGCGGAAAGCATCCGCATCTGCCTGAAATCGGCCTGGCCTAACTGCTATTTTCCGTCAGTATTTGCACGTTTGTTTTCGTCACGCTCTCACACTACACCTGCCACAGTAGGTGCTGCTTGATCCATAGGTTTGCCGTCATCCTCTGCTACTCCACCAGGCTCAAGTCATAACTGAACAGCTTTCTGTTGCAGGCGAAATATAGTCGGCCGTCGCTGATGACGATACCGGCGGTGATAGTTGGCCCCGGCCGTACTATTTCGCGGTGCTCACACGTGCCGGGCTCGAAACGCGCTATCGCATCGCGGAACAGGACGTAGATGCCACCGTCGGGGCCTATGGCCATGGTGCGCGGTGCCTGCATACCGGTCACCGCTCCGTACTGGGTGATCTGTTCATCGTGTATGAACTGTCCCGACCTCGGATCGAATGCGAAGAAACGGTTACCTGCAGCCAGGCCATATACAATTCCGTCTCCTGCTACTACCAGGTCGCTTACGGCGGCTGTCGGTGGCTCGAAGGGCCACTTTTCGACCAACCGTCGTGTCGCCCAGTCTATGCGATAGAGCATCGCCGTGGGCGCAGCACTGGGGCTGGCGGCAGTAGCCGCTTCGGTAGTGCTGCCGACGATGATGTCGCCGTCAGGCAGTGCGCAGATTGCTTTCACTCCCTGGTCAGGCAGAAGCTCATCTGGCTTGAGCACACTATGCTCGCCGGTTTCGGTATCGTAGAAAAGCAGACCACCGCCGACCTGTGCCCGCGCTGGATTGCCGCCCATGACAACATGCCGCCCATCCGGATGCGCGAGTAGAGCATGGGGGCGCCCGAACATGTCTAGTGGCCTTCCGACCCCATACTCATAGCCATACACATGGCGCGGATTAGTGCTTTTTTGGATGTTCGTATCATCCACGGGCTGGGTCACATCCAGTTCGATGAGCGAACCGGAGCTGTATACCGCCCCATATATTTTGTCCCCCTGGCGCACCATCTGGTTGGCGTGGCCGCCATGGTTGCCCAGCCCCCAGTTTTGCATCTGTCCACTGTGCGGATCGTAACACCAGATGCGCAGAGGCAGACCGGTGGCGCCCCAAATTTTGCCGTCAGGGCCTGCAGCCATCGAGTAGATGTTCACCCCGTCGCTTTCGTAGTCGAAGGCCACTTCATGAACTATCTCGCCCTCTGCATCCAGAATCCGCAGATTGCGGTTGTGCACATCTACCTGTGCGCGGGTCCCATCAGGAAACTGAGTGGCCGGACGGAGATAAGAGTCTGCACCGACAGGGGGCTTTTCCACGGCAGTCGCCTCTCCAGCATACAGTTCATGGTAGCCCCAGCCGCGTGCGTTGGCATAGACCTTGCCGTTAGAGCCACGGAAGACACTTGCGGCGGCTTGCTCACGCTGCTCGTCGGGGATGAAGACATGCCGCTGGCCGGTAGCCGGGTTGAAACCTACCACCTGTGCCGCTTTCAGGCCGACGCCACAGTACACCCATCCGGCATCATCCACAGCCAGTCTCTCCGGGTATATCGGCCACTCTTCCTCATGGATCTGCCCGTAGTCTGTGAAGGTGTCGGTAGTCGGATCGTATGCCAGTAGTGTGGCGGTCGGGTATAGAGCACAGTAGACGACGCCTTCTGGGCTCATGGTCCAACTGAAGCCAAAGCCGCCGGGGAGTTGCCCGATGCGCCGGACCTGCCGAGTGAGAACATCTATTTCCAGCATCCACTCGGCCATGGTGTCATACACTTTGTTATCGGGTGACATGAAAACAAAGTAGGCGTCAGAACCGCTGTGGCCTTCGCCGGGGGGTAGCTGCTCATGCTCGCCAGTCTCGGCGTTGATGTACAGGTAGCTTGTTTTCCCACCGGCCCATAGCTTGATGAACACAAGCCGGTTGCCCTCGGCGTCTTCGGTGGCCATAGTGCCGCCCCATGCCGCCATGCCGACAGGGGCCGCGACGCCGTGATCGAGCACACCATCGGGCAGTTGAGCATGAACCGGTGCGAAACTTGCAGACAGGACTGCAGCAACAGCAAATGCTCTAAGCAGGACTGTCACCATCGAGTTACCCATCAGACTGCTCCTCTCCGGTTGGTACTTGCGCCATTTGCCTCCCACGCATGAGGCCTGTATAGACAGTTACGTCATATACACACAGGACACCTTCCCGATCTGCGGACAATCGGCGTGGGAGGAAGCGGTGATACTGCCGGGGAATAGGTGGACATATCGGTGGTTTACGATGTGCCACAGGAAAGGCTTAGTGTGTCACAAGAGTTGCAGGTCATCGCTCTGGGCTCGTCGCTGGTAGAGTTGACGCCGCGACAAACCGGAGCGGATCTGACCGGAGCAGATGAGTATCTGGCGCTGCCTTCAGGGGCGGCGTCCAACTTCGCCATCGCGCTGGCACGCCTGGGCGTCCGGGTGGGGCTGGTCACCAGAGTAGGCGATGATGAGCTGGGCCAGTGGCTGCTTGGCAAGCTCCACGCCTTCGGGGTGGTCACCGAGGGCCTGGCGCAGGCGGTCACCGGCCAGTTGACGCCGGTATCGTTCGGCTGGATGGACGGACTGGGTGGCAAGAGCTTCTACTTCTACCGCTTCCCCGGTCACTGTGATCCGATGCGCGAGCTGCGGGCCGATGAACTGGGCCCGGAACTGCTGGGCAGGGCGCGACTGTTTGACTTCAGCGAGGCCACGGTTCGCCATCAACCGCTGCGCGATACGGCGCTGCAGGCTGCTTGCACTGCGCGTGAGGTGGGTGCCCGAGTGGTGTATGCGGTCAACTACCGGGCTGGCTCGTGGGATATACCACTGCAGGAGGTTGTGGCGGTTCAGCATCAGGCATTTGCACTGGCCGATATCGCGGTTATGAACCGGGAAGAGGCCCAGCTTTTCACGGGTGCGACCAGCGCACAGACTGCGGCTGAAGCGGTGGCAGATCTGGGGCCGACCCTGATCGCGATTACCGATGGCGAAAACGGGGCGTACGTCTACC
>JAAYSP010000218.1 GCA_012518355.1 candidate division WS1 bacterium
CGGCAGTTTACGATCCATACGGGCGGCTGATTGCCGAGGTAGCCCCTCATGCCGCCGGGATTGCAATGGCTCCAGTGTATCCTCGGCAGGATCTGTCTACCTACCACCGATGGGGCGACGGGCCGCTACTGACGATCTGCCTCCTGCTGATTTTGGGCGCATCTACGGCGGTGGGGCGCGACCGACGATTTCAGTCTGAATAGAGCCGGGGAATAACTAGAAAATTCAGCACGGAAATGTAGGAAACTCACAGTAGCCACTTGTTGCGCTGCCGTCGTATAAGCTACGAGTGGCTGGCTCCTATCCTGAGCTGTGGCCAAGAGCGGAATTGGACAGCGCACGTCAGGGACGTGGTATCCGTATGCGATTGACGCCGGGGCGGCCCGATCGTGCCGTGCCCCGTTCAGGCTTATCTGTTGTGGTAGAGCTGCCGGCCGGTCCCAGAAAGCCTATAGAGATCAATGCGTCGGCTCTCCTTGCGATAACTTCTTTTCCTGTCACCGAGCGCTGCTGGTCCATGACCGCCAGTGCAGCGCTAACCTCTGCGAGCAGGGTAACCACAGTTTCCGGCGCCTTCTGCAGCTCTGCAGCGATTCGAAACTTGTTACACCGTTCGCGATCCTGAGCCGGGACAATCAATCCCAACTTCATCTCGATGAGCCAGGAGCCCAGGTCATAATTGATGCGCTCGAGGCTCTCTGTCACTCCACTCGACATCCACTCGTCACAGGCACGCTCAAGCTCTGCCGCCAGCTCTGCAGCTTGCACTATGCTCTCGCTGGCGTCAACGGAACGAGTAGCGGCCTCGGCCTGGGATATGAGTGCTTCAGGACTTTTGAGGTCACGTAAGTGTGCTACGGCGTTCTCAAGATTGGTCCTGGCAACCTTCACCAGTTGAGGGTCGGGTGCTTTAGCGCCATCTTCAGCGGCAGCGTTTTGACGCCGATCACGGAGAGCTGCAGTTACCAGAGTGCCCATCCGTAAACTGACGCCCAGGGAGAAAAAGTATCTGAGCCTTCGCTCCCCGGGAGTGGGCCCAGCGGCCACGGCGTCAGTAGGATGGCTCTGAGAGCCCGGACTGACCGCCACGACCTCACTGCCGGCAGTACTCAGAAATTCCATGACCGTCTTGGCCGAAATGACAAACGCGAAGGCTGTGGGATTGTCTACAGAGCCGCCCATGGCCTCTACCACACCGATTAGCAGTCCTTCGCCATCGGTGACAGGCCCTCCACTCATCCCGTGGTCTATGTTCATGTCGGCCTCAATGGTCTTGCCTTCATGGGTGACGCGACTAACGTAGCCACGTCGCAGCGCTACTCCAGGACCATTGGGATCCGGGTCAAAGATGGTGCCCATGGGGAAACCGAAAGCGTAGATAGGCTTGTTCTTGACCGGTTCTTCGCTGCTGACGGGCAAAGGCATAACACCGGCTGGAAGATTTCGCACGGTCAGCAACGCTATGTCGTTGTCCTCATCAACGGTTTCCAGGTAGGCTTCATAGCGTTGGGTGTCATAGGTTCCGGAATGGGTGCGGACCGTAATTCTCATACTCGGCCGGCGGATGCCATCTGATAACACATGATAGTTTGTCAGGATCTCAGTGTCGCTGACAAAGAAACCGCTGCCCCAGGCATCCTGAATTGCGCCATCGCTATCCTTCCACTCGGCATGAATGTAGACCACTGCTTTTTCGACCGACTGAGCCTTTTCGGAAGTGAGGTTGAAGGTCCGCTCTTCCTGGGCGAGAGCTGTCGGGGCAAGTAGCCACAGCGCAAGCCCTGCAGTGATCCCTATACATGCTGTTATCCTGATCAAAGCTGACAGCTCCTCGCATATTCAGAAGATGACCGACGACAATCATCGAAGCAGACCGCCTGCCACATGAAACGTGTACAGTTTCAAGTAGGATTATAGTCTAATACTTCTATGCATAGCAATTGCGGAGCTATTCACCCTCGCACAGTAACAGTAAAATTGCATACACATGCAGCAAACTGGAATTGTAGGAGGGAAATTGCCGTCGCCGGAGAAGCTATTTAACACAACTATTTGCATTTACAGCACTGGAGGTTCATCAATGGCTGGCCTGAAGATAGCAGTAATGCTTGGAAATTTACGCATGGACGAATACGAAGGCATGAAGGTAGTAGCGGAAATGGGCGTTCCTGGCATCCACCTCTCTGTAGGAGGCGGGCGTTTCACACCGGAAAACCTGGATGCTGCCGCACGGAAGGAACTGGTCAGGCACCTCTCTTCGATGGATCTGGAGATATCTGCAGTTTCAGCCTGGGGCGGCCAAGTTGACCTCGGTAAGGAAGAAAACTGGCAGGAGAACATCGAGTGGGGCAAGCGTATCATGGACCTGACTGCCGACCTGGACAACGACATCTGGCAGGGGCACTGCGGCATCATGCCCGAAGACCCCGCGCAACCGGCCTGGCGGCTGTTTCTCGATGGCCTCGGGCAGTTGGCCGAATACGGGGAGAAGGTCGGAGTGCGGCTTGCAATTGAGACCGGCCCGGAACCGGCATACGTGCTACGCCGTCTGCTAGACACCGTCGGTAGCGATTACCTGTGTATAAACTATGACCCGGCGAACATGATTCTGTGGCCAGCCAATTATGCCAAACAAGCTGGCGAGCCGTACGACAAGCTCAAATGGTTTGAGAAATACCAACCCAACGAGGGAGCGCTAGTCGTCAGCGACGCGATAGTACACACTCACGCCAAAGACGCGCTGGTGCACGAAGACGGAACACGAGAGGAAGTCCCGCTGGGAGAGGGCTGGGTGAACTGGCCACGCTATGTCGGATATTTGCGCGACAGCGGATATGACGGATACTACGCGATCGAGCGAGAAACCGGCGATGATCCGGTTGGCGACATCCGCAAAGCTGTGGAGTTCCTGCGAACACTCTGAGACTGCGCCCCTATGTCGACCGATTGTCTCATGTCTCATCATCATAAGCAGCCCGTATACCACCACACGGGCTGCTTAGTTGGTGAGGTGCGCGCTGTGCCTGCTAGCACTGCAGTCTAACACTACAGCTTTGTCAGGCAGTCATGCGGACCTGCCGTCAAACCGCGTGATATAACACGTCGGATAAGTTCAACTCAGAGTGACTTTTCCACCGGAACAGAAGGGTTCCACCAGCTGGTGGCAAACACTTCCTCCCATATCTTCCGCGTGTCAGGTGTAGTGCCGGCCTCTATATGGCGTTCCAAAGTAAGCCGGTTGGTGTTGCCTCGAAAGACTGTCAGCATCACCTGCCGATCTCCAGTCGTAACCGCCGCCACCAACCTAATCGTCAGTGAACGCAAGCTCCGATCAGCCTTTATAGCAGCTACCGCGGATGAATACGCCATGTTGAGCCCTGTAGAAAACATCGTGGAGTCTTTGAGCGCTGAAGGAAGCTTCAGCGTGATGAAAGCGTATCCGGTGTACGG
This sequence comes from candidate division WS1 bacterium, assembly GCA_012518355.1. GTDB lineage: Bacteria > Armatimonadota > Zipacnadia > Zipacnadales > UBA11051 > UBA11051. Next base: position 3,451 of record JAAYSP010000218.1, read on the forward strand.
ATCTACCATCACGTTGACATCGCCTGACAGGCTCTGACCGTTGGGCCAGCTTAGTGAGCTCAACGCGGACAACAGACTGCGGTCCTGCTCTGTCAGAGGCGCGTCTATGGCGCGGGTGATGTTCACCGGCGGCAGCGCCTGCGACGGTGCCTGCGCACCTGGAGTGACAGGTGTTGCTGCAGGCTCACCATAGGAGCGCTGATCCGGCTGGGCAGGTACGGCAGGAGCAGCGGTGGCAGGGGCGCCCGTTGTCCCGGGAGCTGGAGGTGTCGGTCGAGTGACCACTGCGCGCTGTGAAGGCGGACCGGTTGACGGCTCCTTGCGCCCAGCACCGCGAGCCGACATGATAAGAAAGCCCACCACGACAGCCAGTACAACTACACCTGCGATAGCCGCAATCATCCGATAGTGCGGCTCCGTTTCGGTTTCCTCCGGAATTGCGGGCGTCCGGGCAGTCTCAGCCTCGGATTGCAGCCGCCTTTGCTCGCTGAGTTTGTCCATCACTCGCTGGTCGAAGCCAAGTTGCAGGGTAAGCTCGTACCACTGTACGGCTTCCTGATGATTGTGGGAAGCCCCTGCAACATCCCCCATAGCCTCGTGCACCCGTGCACTGGTCGGATGGGCCCGCAGCAACCGCTGCGCGATCTCCTGCGCCCCGCGGTAGTTGCGTTGCTCACACATCAACTCGATTTCCGCCAGCTCTTCCTCAAGAGACTGTCCCGGCTCCGTGCCGTCTACCAACTGCCTCACCCTTGCTTTACCGTGCTCGCACTGCTCCCAAACCTACGGCCACTTATACTGTTTTTCCATTCGGTAGCGTGTAACCTCGTAGCCATCTCTGAGATATAGACCTACGGCACGCTCATTTCCGACACTGGCATCCAGAGTGGCCTTACTCGCTCCGTTACTGCGAAACCACTCATCGGCCACTGCCAGCAAATTCGCCCCGTAACCGCGCCCACGCAGGTGCGGCGCTACATATATGTTCTTGATGTAGCCCACGCACAGGTCAACCAGAGTAGACATCAGTGACAGCCACAGGAAGCCGACTATCCGACCATCCTCTTCCAACACTATCAAGCGCTCGTCAGGATTACGTGTGGCATCTCGTAAATTGAGGCTATAGTCGCGGATGAACGAACGGTCAACTGTGCACCCCGGGAAATTGGTCTCATATATCTCATACTGAAAGCTAAGCACCTGTTCTCGGTCAGTGCGCCAGCTAAAGTCGCGGATGCGCACGTTTTCGGGCGCGTTTTCGGCAGCCATGAGCCGGCTCCTGAGCCAGGGGGCATGTCGCGTTGTCTTCAGTCTAGCCACCCTGGTCTATAAGATACACATGTTCTTCCACCACTGAGCGCGGACAGAGACGAATGAAGGCGCGTGAAGCAAGATAAATTACTACTATATCATCCAGAAGTCCCAATCCTGCCAGCGGAACCAGATAGATTGGCAACAGATCTAGCGGCATCACGACATAGGCGATGCCGAGTATCATGATGGACTTGGCAAGCAGCCCCACCCGTGGATCGCGCAGTAATCGCCAGTACAACCGGATGAAATTGGGCAGATGCTGAAGAAATCGCAACCGCATCATGTTTCCATGCAGTGGCACATGGCTAAATCTCTGCTTGCTCATGAGTGACAACTCCAGCCTGATATACAGTCAATGCTAGATTTGGACATAAGTGTGTGAAATCCTCCCCTTACCTATCTACCCATCGGTATGAAGGTATATGCCTTGCAAGAGTGGAAAAATACCTGCAAATCGCCTGCCAATATCTACATATTGTCATCTGAGGCGAGCCAACGCACCTCATATACAAACCAGAAAGTCGGTAAAACACATGAACGATTTCCTAATTCAGGATGGGCAAACGCTACTGACACAGGGTGACAGCATCACAGACGCCGGACGACGTGGGGACGCAGCTCCCTACGGCCACGGATATGTTTCTATATTCCGCGAACTCATCACCGCCATGTACCCCGAACACGATATCACGTTGATAAACAAGGGCATCGGCGGCAACCGCGTCACAGACCTGCAAGAGCGCTGGGACGATGACACAATCCGTCATCAACCGGACTGGCTGACGATTATGATCGGCATAAACGACTTGCACGGTTATCTGCGCAACCCTGCTGAGCCTTCAGCCGTGTCGCCAGAGCGGTTTCGCGAAGGCTATGACTGGATACTCAGCCGTACCAGGTCGGAAACCGACGCACGTATTGTTCTGCTCGAACCGTTCTATTTTAGCATAAGTGCAAAGGACACTTTCCGCAGCCGCGTCCTGGAACTCTTACCTGAGTATATCGGCATCGTCCATGAGATGGCCGAAAAATACGATACATTGTTGGTCGAGACCCAGCGTGTCTGCTCATATCATCTGACGTTCCGCGACGCCGAGCAGTTCTGTCCCGAACCGGTTCACCCATACCGCTCCGGACACCTGATCATCGCACTGGAGCTACTGAAGACGCTGCAGGGCATGTAGACAAACGTCCGGCTCGGCCCAGTACCACATGACGAGAGGATGACGCTATCGTGAACCACATCACGTACTTCGACGCATGCTGCTACCTGGGACGCCACATGCACATGCATGAAGGCGAACCGGAGACGGCAGAGCAAATCCTGGCTGCCATGGACCACTACGGCATTGACGAAGCGCTCGTGATAGACCCTCTAGCGTCTGCAGCCAGTCCTCGGGCCGGCAACCAACGCATCCTGGAGCGCACTGGTGTGCATCCACGGCTATATCCGGCGTGGGCTGGTCTCATGCCACACAGTGACGAACTGGCGCCGCCAGCAGAGCTAGTGCAGCAGATGCGCGAACTCGGCGTGGCTGCTCTGTATCTTTTCTATGGCCAGTACGACATGCCACTGTCATCGTGGGCACTGGATGAGCTCCTGGGCACGCTGGAGCAGGAAAGCATACCGCTTTTCCTCTGCCCCACAAATGTGCGCAGCCGCAATACCTCGAACGCGACCGACTGGGACGGCGTGGTGCGCGTCTGTTCCGATTTCCCGCAACTGCCTGTGGTTGTCACGGAATACCGCATCTACAACAGCCAGCGGAAAATGCTGGAGGCACTGGCAGCGTGCCCAAACTTAAAGGTGGACCTGTCTGCTATCTGGCTGCACAAACGCATCGAGTTCATCTGCCGCCGGTTCGGTGCTGACCGCCTGGTGTGGGGCTCCCAACTGCCTGAGCGCAACCCGGGCGGTGCCCTGATGCAGCTCAACTACTCCGATATATCTGAAGATGAATTGGCGCTGATTGCCGGAGGCAACATGCGGCAGATGCTGTCATGGAACCCCAACCTGCAATCCAGCGAGACTGTGGACTTCCCAGAGCCGCTCGACAGCCTGCATCGTGCCGTGCGAGAGAGGGTGTCGCTGGCGAGTGAAGAGTTCTACGATTGCCATGGGCACCTGGGCTGGTCAAGTCCGAACCATGTGCTGATCGAAGAGCCCGCCGATATAGTCGCCGAGATGGACAAGTTCGGCGTTCGCGCCTGCTGCGTCTTCAGCCTGGAGGGCGTCTTCGCCGATGAGAAGTGGGGAAATGACGAAGTAGCGCAGATCGTCTCACAGTATCCAGACCGCTTCATGGGCTTCACATTAGTCAACCCCAACCGCGGAGAGCAGATGATGCGGGAAGAGCTCGAGCGCGGGCTGGAGCTGGGCATGCAGGGGGTCAAACTCATCCCACACTACCACGGCTATCCGGACGATGGGCCGCTGATTGACGTAGCATGTCAATTCGCCCATGAGCACGGCCAGTTCATCCTCAATCACAACTGGGGATCGGCCGAACAGATGCTGCGGCTGTGTCAGAGCTTCCCGAACGCATGCTTTTTCACCGGCCACTCAGCAGACCACTATGCCGAAGTGGTGAAGCAGGTGGACAATCTGTACATCTGCACCTGCCCGTTTCTGCTCTGGGGACAAACCGAACGGTTCGTCGAACTGTACGGAGCTGACCGCCTCCTGTTCGGTTCGGATCTGTCGGACCTGCCAGTCGGCTGGGGCCTGGGGCACATCATGTATGCCCGCATATCAGAGGCCGACAAGCGCAAGATACTCGGCGAAAATCTGCAGCGGCTTATGGCAAGGTACGCCATCCAGCCTCGGGGCTGAGGTTGGATGGCGCAACCAGGCATACGCATGACCGCACCAGATGCCAGGAGCGGACCTCTACTGGCGCAGGGAAGATAGCACGGTCTGCAACACCAACTCGTCGAGGTCTGTACGGTTCGTCGAGCTGTATGGTGCTGACCGCCTCCTGTTTGGCTCCGACATGTCGGACCTGCCAGTCGGCTGGGGTCTGGGGCACATCATGTATGCCCGCATATCAGAGGCCGACAAGCGCAAGATACTCGGCGAAAATCTGCAGCGGCTCATGGCAAAATACGCCATCCGGCCTCGGAGCTGAGGTCGGATGGCGTGACCAGACATGCACATGGCTGCACCAGATGCCAGGAGCGGACCTCTACTGGCGCAGGGAAGATAGCACGGTCTGCAACACCAACTCATCGAGGTCTATACCGCTCACTGCATCTGCGGCCCGAGCAATCTCATCTGAGCTAGTGGTATCTCGATTCAGTGCTAACTGTTCGACCACTGCTCTCACCATGTCATCAGGAAGTACCGCCCGTAACGCAGCGATTAGCTGTGCAAGCCGGCCATAGTCGGCAGCAGCCAGCGCGTACTGACCGTCGGCATTCTGCGGAGGATCAGGAAGCAGGCCTGCCTCAAGATACAGTGGCAGGTCGTCGCGTGCGATAGTCCATAGGGTCCCAGAGGCGACAACCTCATCCGTGAGCTGTCCTAGCGCCGTAAAGTCAGGCATCTTGCTCACCGCGGTCAGCTTCGGACTGTCAGCGTTCGACAGATCCTGCATGGTCAGATGAAACACTGCTGTGTCAGTACCGACTATTTCGCCAGTAGTGCTAACGATTTGACCAGGCAGACGCACCGTCACATCTATCTTGAAAGTGGCCATGAGCCCCGACATCATGGCTGCCAATTGCCCTGGGTCCAATTCCTGCTCATCATCAGCATCTTCCTCCGGCGCTAGAGGGTTGTCTGTGGGCAGTTCCATGGCAAATATGTAGTGAGTGCTCAACCGATGCCGCACTTGCTGGCGAATTATGCTGGGGCCCGCACCATCCTCGCCCGCGTCGAAAGCCTCATCCGGCCCAAGCAGCTTTTTACCGCTGACCGTGCGTGTGGTCTCAGTGTCTTCCACCGCGACGTCGTCCATATCGGGCAGCGTACCGAAGTCTTCGATCTGCTCAGCCATCTCGATTGGAGCGGTGATCTTCAC
>JAAYSP010000228.1 GCA_012518355.1 candidate division WS1 bacterium
ACTGCATCGGGCCATACACCAGCCGCTCCTTCGGGAAGCGGTAGCATATCAGTTGGCCGTAGTGTTCGGGATCACAGCGGGCGGCCATCCATGCGACCATGTTGCGGCGCTCGAACTTGGCCAGTGTAAACGGTAGCATCAACACGAATTCTTCCTGGTCAGCATACGGCAGGCGCATGACCTGGTAGTATGCCTCCACTTCACGGTAGGTGTCGGAGTATACCTCAGGTGGTATCGCCCACTCGTCCTCTGCCTGATAGAACGTCTGCGGGTCCTTCATATGGTACTTAGCATATATGCCCGCCTGGATGCGGAACAGAAGCGCCGGATAGCGGACATGACGCTTAAGCGCTGGATCCATCTGTTCATAAGCAGTGAACAGGGTGGGGAAGATACGCTGGTAGACCTGCACTAGAGGCTCGTTGGGGTCCACCACATAGAATTCTGGGCGCCCCTCGTAGGCATCCACCACCACTTTTACTGAGTTGCGCACATAGTTGCCATACCAGGAGGTACGGATGGAGTATGGATACATGTTCGACACCGTATAGGCGTCGCACATCCACTTCAGGTGCCCATCGTCGTCGATCACTATGTAGGGATCGGGGTCGTAACCCAAAAACGGCGCCAAAGCAGTGAGGCGTTCGGGCATTTCACGATACATCATCAGTCGGCTGTCGGGTTTGGAGTACTTGGTCAGCAGCAGCCCCACGTCGCGGAAGCGGATCGCGAAGGCGAGCTTGCGCCACCAACTGTTCATCTGCACCCCGCCGGTGCCCTCGTAGTGGTGGTAGACGTTGCCGTCGTCATCGGCATCGCCAGTTTCTCTGCCGGTCTCACGGGGATAGTGCAGTTCCTTGGCATGCGTGTTGGCCAGCACGAAAAGCGGTTCTCGTCGCGGTCTTCCGGGTTCTCCCTGGCCGCCGGCGTGCGGTGCAGTGGCTGGTGCCAGTGGCTGATTTGGAGCAGGGCTGGCCCCCTGGCCGGAATCATCTATCGGAGCGACCGGCTGGCGACGCGCCTGGACCTCGTCTCGGACAAACTGTGGAGGAGTAATCCGCTCTATCAGTCGCGGATGCCAGCTGGCGGTGTAGTAGATGGCCGGACGCTTGATCTCGAAGTCAACTGCCGATGAGGGCGGCAGATTCTTGATCCAGTAGATGGGCTGGCCCCGGTCAGTTATCTCTGCGACGGGCGACATGGCCACACCGTAACCGTGGGTGTAGAGCAAGTGCCGGTTGACCCATGAATCGCTGATGCGGTCATAGGCCAACTGCCGCGCCGACAGCATGACCTGTCGCAACTGCCCATCCATTTCGTACCGGTCTACGTCTACATCGGCGAATTCGTAGTAGCGCCGGAGCGCCTGTGTTTGCTGGTACACGGTCTCGAGGGGGCGATGGTCCCACAGTCTGATGTTCGAGATCGTGCCGATATTGGCTCTGACGTCGGCCCAGGTGAGCTTCGTATCTACCGGGTGGACGCGGTCGTTTATCTGCCCCGTACCGTAAGCGACGTTTGTTGCCTTGATGTTGTGGGCAATAAACGGTGCCTCACGCTGCAGTTCGTTGGGTGCCACCACTAGCTTTTCGATTGCAGCCGGATACGCCCAGCCACCCAGCACTGCGACGATGATGACTGCGGCAACCGCTCCGCCAGGTAGTGTCAGAGAGCGCCCTCGGATGCTGACCAGACAGGCGATGGCGGCCAGGGCGCACATGACCATCAGTACTGTCATCAGCGGCATCCTGGCATGTATATCAGCGTATGAGGCGCCGAAGAAGTCTTTGCCGTGGGTGGAGTACAGCAGACTATACTGCATGAGCCGATAGGAGTAGATCTTCGCCAGCAGTGCCAGCGACACCAATCCGAGCACATGCTTTCGCGCTCTGGGGATGGCCTGTACCACGCTACCGACTACTCGTATCGCCTCTTGATACAGATGGACCAGTACACTGGCGGCGAGTGCGATGACTACGGCGTAGAAAACTGAGCGCCAGGCGTAGAGGATAAACGAGAGGCGAAACACGTAGAAGCCCGCGTCTTTCCCGAAGATCGGGTCGGCGTGCTCTCCGACCTCGGAAAAGGGGATGGCATTGATGAAAAGCAGCCAATCGCGCCACTGGCCGGATGCGACTGCAGCCACCATCACCGCCCCGACCACGCAGAAGATGAGGATGGCACGGTCAGCGTACTGCTCGATCTGCTCACGCTCTTCTTCAGGCAGCAGACGGCGTCCGATAAGCGTCACGTCCTGCGGAAGCGGCCGACGCGCCAGTCTAACGTTGCCGTACAGCCAGGCAAAAAACAGTCCACCGAACACCACCGCCAGGCCGATGCGCGCTTTCAGCATGGTACCGAACACCGCTGCCTGCCCCAGTGAGTCAAACCACAAGTAGTTGGTGTAGACAGTAAAAAGCCACTGGATGACGACCAGAGCGGTCACCGCAGCGATGAAGTACCATAACGTCTTAGATGACTGTGTCACTTGGTTGTGCCTCCTGATGGTGGGGGGTCAGACTAGCTGGAGTCGTCGAGGTCTTCATCGTCATTTTCTGGCGCCAGGCCACTGAGCAGGTTGCGAAGCTCTTCCTTTTCCTTCTTTTCTGCTTCATCGCTGAGCACGACTGCTCCATCGAGCACTGCCTGGGCTACGTATATGGGCACTTCAGCACTGACGGCCAGTGCGAGAGCGTCACTGGGGCGGGCGTCTATCTGATGCTCACCCTGATCGCCGATAAGATATAGCACTGCGTAAAAGATGCCCTCTTCGAGCCTGGTTATCTCGATGCGCTCCAGGCGGTAACCCAGGTCGGATATGACCGACAGCAACAGGTCGTGAGTGAGCGGTCTTTTGTGCGGTGCCTGGTCTGCAACGGCTATCGCTCGCGCCTCGAACGGACCGATGGCAATCGGCAGAAAGCGCTCCTGCTCAGCATCGGCGAGCACCACAAATGCTCGCTTATGTAAGTCCAGGCCCACTTTGTTCACGAACATGCGTACCATGTGACGTGTGTTCCTCCATGACTGGCGGGAATTGCGGCCTGAAGTCGTTGCGGCGAGACACCTGTTACCGTCCGGTTCCGTTGCAGTCCTGACATCAGCCAACGCCGCGGAATTGCTTTCAGAGGTGCCCACCAACGATTGGCTACGCGGTGGCGCTACGACTTGCGGATTGCGTCATAATCCAGGCCTGCTGCTCCTACGGCGGCGGCCCATGAGCCGAAATTGGCTTCACGGCTGGCCGCTTCCATCATCCCTCGATAGCCCATCCGACGCATGTTACTGTTATTGACCGACTCTCCTTGTGCATGTAGGTCGCGGATAGTCTGGATGATCTTTTCGCGGGTCCAGCGGTTGATTTTGCGGATATCAGCGTATTCGATGTCAGCAGCCTCAATAGCGGCTCGCCAACTTCCAAAATACCGTTTGCTGCTGGCGGCCGAAACCAGGGCACCGTGGTTGTTTTTGGCTGCCTCATGGCTCAGATCGTCGCCATCGTTGTGCAACTGCTGTATGTTTTCGACGATGCGTTCTTTGCTCCAGAATCGGTGCTTGCTGATGCTTTCGTAATCGAGACCAGCCGCCTCTATAGCGTTGCGCCAGCTACCAAACATGCGGTCATCCACGGCTACTACTACGAGGTACTGATGATTGCGCTTGGCGGCGCTGTGGGAGAGATCTTCGCCTTCGCGGTGGAGTCGCTGTATTTCACGAAGAATGCGCTCGCGGGTCCATTTGCGCTTGCGCTTGCACACTTCCTTGGGGTCCAAACCTGCAGCCCTTATGGCATCTCGCCAACTGCCGAAAAATTCGCTTTTGTAGGCAGTGGTGACCATGCCGCTGTAACCGAGTTCGGCCATTCGTCTGGTACTAAGCGAATGCCTTGCTCCATGCAGGTCATTGATGGTTTCGATGATCTTCTCGCGCGTCCACTTACGACGGCTCATTTTATGATCCCGCTCCTATCAGTCGTGACAGCTTTTGCCGATCTGTTGTCTATTAATATTCAAACCTTATAGGCACAATCGCACGTTCAAGTAGTTCCATTGTTGTGTTGAAAAAAAGCCGCATTTTGCGGCTCACAAAAGGAGACGCACTCTGCCCGCTTCGCATAGCCCCCCCACCAACTCTTGCGTACCACGATATTAGCACTAGAATTGACCGAAGTCAACCAGGCGGGAATGCCTGTATGCTTCAACACTTCTGCTGTACTTGGGGTTCCAATTGATGCGGTAGCAGCGGTGTGCGAACGGCAGCGGTAATGGCCAACTGAAGCCACAGGTTTACCGTTGTTCCGACCTGGCCCCTACTTACCAGTGTGCTTTGCTACACTCTTTCGATCCCGAGGGTGTGCCGATGTCAAAACTCTGGTTTGCTTAGTTGCGTTGCGTTATACTGTATGCAGCCCTCTGACTATATCAAAACAGCGCCCTGGCCGCAAGTGATATTTGCCGCCAGCCGCCCAGTCAAGTGCCGCTGCTACACCATAATCTATGGATTAGTCCACGAGGTAGTGGCACTTCAGTCCTGCATATCCGATGTGCTGGGAGACCGCCAGGATAAGGATGCTGGAGGCAGCGCCTGCAAAGCCAGTCACTAGCTGTGCCAGCTGCTAGTGACCGGCATCGCGGTCAGCGATTTGTGTAGTCTCAATTCGCTGAGCTGCTCTGAGCATCTGACCGAGGGCCTGCATTTGCCTCATCTTTGGCCCGCCTCGCAGCCTGCTGAGCAAGCCGATCGGCTTCAGTGTTCTGCTCGCGCGGCACATGCTGCACTCGCACCGTGTCGAACCGTCCCAGGAGCTGTTTGGCCCAGGCATACAGCTTCTTCAGGCCCTCGGAGCGGACCCGATATGAGCCGTTGAGCTGGCGGCACATCAGTTCGCTGTCGCATCGTACTCTCAGGTGCATGAAGCCACAGGCATGTGCCTTATGAAGACCTGCGATGAGCGCCCGGTACTCCGCTTGATTGTTGGTAGTAGGCTCCAGAGGTATGCTGCCCTCTGCGACCAGGCTGCGATCAGGCCCGTACAGCACGAAACCGGCCCCGGCAGGTCCTGGATTGCCAAGGGAAGAGCCGTCAGTATACAGTACGGCACACTCTGTGTCTGGCATTGTCCACGCTCACAGTCACTTCTGAATACGATAGCGCGAGTCGCGCTATCGGAGTTGGTAGCACAAGCATAGCCCATGCGGTGTGCTTCGGTCACGTAGCTGCAACTGGATAGGCGACAGGAGCGACCGCTCCTGTGATTGTCTCTGTTGCAACTGCAGTGGGTGCCGAAGCTAGTTTAGTGCGCTCCCGAGGCGTGTGTGGCAGACTCGTGCAGATGATGCGCACGGGCCGTATAGCACTTGCCCCCGATTCCCACATACTCCTGCAGCACAGATAGAAAGCTGCGGTCTTGCGTCTGGTCAACTGGATTTGTACATATGTGGGAGTGTTTCTGCGTTTGATCATCCTTTTTTGCCGATTGCTAAAGTCTACTCGTCATATTGCCGATAATCATCACTGGTATACTTTCGCACAAAAGGGTGGCTGCAAAATGGTCTACTTGCTTTGTACCGTAGCGATACTGTGGCTCGTGTTGGGGGTGTGCGCAGTAGCAGCCTGCGTAGCTGCCGGACGGGCGGATGAACGGGGACAGAAATTGGCTGCAGAATCCGATTTTGCCCTGCCAAAAGCCAGTTAGTTGAGGCAGATGCCTACCCTGTAGTGCTCCATCGCCCTCCACAGGAGACCGCTATAGACATGTCGGCTCTCTACCGGTTCTCCAGACTATGGACATCGCCGCGCGGGTGGCGACTGACCACCACTAGCTGGAACAGGATTACCAGCGCCAGGACTATAGCAACTGCGATATACGGTGTCCGCAACCCCATCCGCATGGCTATATCTCCGGATATCAGGCCGCCCGCCAGCGCGCCAATGCCCAGGATGCTTTCGTGTAAGCCGGTCCTTCGGCCGATGGTTTCAGACGGCCCATTGATGCTGTAGTACAGGCTGCTGACATAGGTGACTCCGGCTGCAGCCCCTGACAGCGCAAAACAGACGCCAAATGCCGGTGCGGATCTGGCATAGAGAGCTGCGAACAGCATAGCGCACAGTGAAACCCATTCGGCGACAGGCAGCGGCCACAGCTTGCCCTGCCAGCGCTGGGTGGTGCGGGCCAGGAAAAACATGGCCGTCAAGGCGCCCTGGTAGCAGAAGATCAGGATGCCAACCGTCGGATGGCTAAATCCCAACTCGTCAATGCCCAGCTTTGGGAACATAGTCAGGATGGTGGCACCGGCGAACCAACTGCCGAAGTTGCCCACCCAGGACAGCTTCATCAACCGCTCCCAGGCATGGCTCTCGTGCAGGGCCTGGTCCTTGCCAGATGCCATATCCCGCCGCAAGGCAGGGCCGCCGCCGGGTGTGCGCAGCAGTATCAGCAGGACACATACACCTATCGAGGCGCATACGATGAAGGGGCGGGCAGGGAGACTGTCGAGCCATAGATAACCGGCCGCTATCGGGCCCAGTACCAGGCCGCTGGACCATGCGACGTTGAACAGGCCCAGATTGCGATTGAGGGCACGCTGGTTTGGACTGGTGCGCTCGGCCAACCACGCCTGCATCGCGGGCCATATGAGCCCCAGAGCGCCACCACCGATCGGCACCATGAGCAGCAGCCAGGTTGGGGTGGGCGCAAGAGTGTACAGCAGCCACATAGTCGCAACCAACACCATGCCGATGGCTGCACTGCGCTTGCGTCCGATACGGTCAGACCATCCGCCGGCGAAGATGCAAGTGATGGCGTAACCAGTGGAGCCGAATGCGCCGAGCATGCCCAATATCCGGGGCACTGCGCCCATCGCCACAGCCAAGAACTGCAGTGACAGGCCCACACAGCCCTGAGCCAGGTCCAGCAGGAAAGCAGCGCTGAAGATGCCCCACGGTTTGGGGAAGACGGTGGTAGTCGGCTGCTCGATTGCGCCGTCACCGTCTGAGTTCACCGGTGCTGCCGGTGTTGTTTGCGGCTCCAGGCTCATGCCGGGATACCCTCCATCAGTCGTGCGAAAAGCCTGTCATACGCGAAATCCATGAGCAGTTGCAGGTTCTCCACGTCAGCAGCGTTGTACTGCACCAGCCGGCTCAGACTGTCTTCATTTCCGGCCTGGTACTCATACCACAGGCGCACCGCGTCCTCACCACTCAGCCCCTCTACTTCATCAGCGCGAGCTACTCCCAGACGCTGCTCGATAGCCTTCAGTCCGCCCCGATAGCCCAACCGCCGCAGTGCAAAGCGCAGATCACAGTGCAACTGATCCCACGAGGTCTGCGGGAATGCCCTGCGTAAGTACGGCAGATCGAAGCAGGTGCCGTTGAAGGTCACCAGCATGCCGAAACGCTCGAGGTCGTAAGCGAACTGCTCCAGGTTGTCGCCGGCAACGTAAGTGGCGGTGCGGTTGCCGTCGTAGACGCCGATGACGGTGATTTGCGCCCACGGGCCCATGCCGCTGGTCTCTATGTCCACGAAGGCAGTGCGGCGGCGGAAGTCAGGCCATGCGCGCCAGTGCTCGACTGACGGCAAGGCTGTGGCGAAGAAGCGGTGGTCACCGGCATGCAGGCAGTCCATCGAGTTGCGTAGGTGGTCACAAGCCTGGCTCCATCTGGCCTGAGAAAATCCACTCACCGGCTTTTCCCAGGCCAGAGCCTGCTGCCAGTCAGTGAGACCCTGTTGCCACAGCCGCTGCTCGGTCCTGGGGCCTACGCCGGGGATATGTATGAAGCTACGCGTGAGCACGATGGAGGCGCCTCTATCCGAGGATTTCACGCAGTGCCGCGCATGTGGCCCTGGTGTCCTCATCGCTCACGTTCAGGTGTGTGACCAGGCGGATAGAGTGCTCATCGCGGGAAGTCGCGTTGATGCCATAGTCGGCCAGCCGAGCACAAAGTTGTGGGGCGGTCATGTCGTCACGTCGTACCGATAGATACACCATATTGGTTTGCACACTGTCCAAATCCACTTCGATGCCGGGAAGCTGCACGAGAGTTTCGGCAATCAGTCGAGCATTGCGGTGATCGTCGGCCAGCCGTGGGAGGTTGTGCTCCAGTGCCCACAGCCCGGCGGCGGCCAGCACACCGGCTTGCCGCATCCCGCCTCCGAAGAGCTTGCGAGCACCTCGAACCCGCTCCATCACTTCTTCGGAACCACACACTACTGACCCGACCGGAGCTCCCAGCCCCTTGCTCAGACAGATCGTGACTGTATCCACCTCTTCAACCAGCGTTGCAGCCTCGATGTCCAGCGCGACCGCCGCGTTGAAGATGCGTGCACCGTCTAAGTGTACCGGCACTCCGTGTTGATGGGCCAGGCTGCACACCTGGCTGGTGTATTCTGCAGTAAGCACGGTGCCTCCGCAGTTGTTGTGCGTGTTCTCCAGGCAGACCAAACCTGTGCGCTGACGATGCAAGTCGCCGTCATGCAGGGTGTCGGTCAGCAGTTGCAGATCAAACGCGCCGTAGCGGCCTGAAAGCGGTCTGACTAGTACACCGCAAATCGCCGACATGCCCCCGCGTTCGTAGTGGTAGATGTGGGCCTGCTCGTGGCAGATGAGCTCCTCGCCCGGACGAAGCAGAGTGTAGATGCATACCAGATTGCCCTGCGTACCTGAGGGCACGAACACGGCATCCTGCTTGCCCAGGACCTCTGCGCAGTGTGCCTCCAGAGCGTTGATTGCCGGATCTTCTCTGGCGACGTCATCACCCACCTCGGCCTCGCACATCGCACACCGCATGGCTGGGCTGGGCAGTGTCTTGACATCGCTGCGCAGGTCGATCATCGAAGTCAGCTCCTCATCCGGTGTCCGGTCGAAGCAAACCGCGGTGACAAGCCACCGCGGCGCAGGTCTGGTCTTGTACGGCATGTCTATTGCCTGCCAGGTTCAGATCCGCTTGGGCCTGCTTTGCGCCCGACGAATGACGACGCCCGATATCTGCACCAGCACGAACAGTGTCACATATACCATGATTGTGAGCGCACCCCAACGGACACGACGGGCGGTTATAGTCACGGTATGCTCAGGATAGGCCGCATCCAGCATGACTGTCGCCTGATTGCCGGCGATGTTGGCCGGTGCGGCCAACGCAGGCCCCGTCGAAGGGCGTGCGTGTGCGTCCGTTATGCTGCCCGGCATGATGACATGGTACACAAGATAGTGCCCTCCGGCGCGAGCTTCGGCGGGATTGGCTATGCTGAGGTGTTTTATGCTGACTGTCTCAGTCCACGAGTAAGTGGTATATGGGGACAGCAGGTTCTGAGCGAGATCCTCGATGCGCAGTTCTGCGCCGCTGTCGGACGGCTGAAGGTAACTGCCTATGAAGTTGCGGGTGATTGTGGTAGTCGAGCGTGTGGAGCTATCTTTCTGCCAGCGACGCTGCCACGAGCTACCGGCTTCTACGTCAGCGGTCCATTTGTTCAGATCACGCTTGAAGTAGCTGTTCGCCTCGGCGTTGACCTGCCGCAGCATCGTGCCATCGAGGTATACCTGAGTGGTGAGCACTGTCTGCTCACTGTTGAGTATCAGTGCGAACGGAACGGTCAGCATGAAGCACAAGAGGCTGCTGGTGCGGGCTAGTCTGACCGAGGCGCCGCTACTGGTCACCTTTGGCCTCCTCCTGTGGCGCGTCCTGCGACTCTTGTTCCGGCCGTTTGGGGTTGCGGGTGAACCACCCTACCAGAAAACCCGCTCCTAGCAAGACGAGGACCGATAGCGCTTTGGGGACCTCCAGCCACAGGCCGAAGAAGTAAAATCTCATTGGCGACCAGTTGCTTGCTAGCAGCACGATCACCAGTAAGCCCAGTAGTATCCAGGCGAAGTTGCGTAGGTTCCACTGGGGCAGCTTGATGCGGCTGAAGGGCGCACAGCAGGTCTGCCACAGGCGGGCGATCGGCCCGGGTCTTACGGCAGGGGTCACTCTGGGAGCCTGTCGCCTGGTCTTCGGGCTGTCCGCCTCGGGCGTGCTCTCTGGTGAGGCATTTTGTGGCTTATCGGGCTGTCTTCCCGCGTCTGCCATTCCTGAGGCCCTCCTCCTGGCCTTCATGATACGTTTCCGGCCACAGTATGGTCACTGCCGGGCCTGGCTCCGGATAGTGATTATAGGCGTGTCGGGAAAGCCGTGTCAAGCTGCCCAGGTCCGCCTGGCATGGGCGGATGACCGTGATCAGTCGTGCTTCCTGAGCAGCTTATCCGCCGCGAGTATGCCACTGAAATGGTACTTCGGGGTCGAAGGGATCGCGGCGTAGTTCGTCAGGCTCCTCGTAGTTGTACAGTTCAGTCGGTATGTTGAGCACTACGGATGTCTCGCTGCCTATCGCCGCCATGCCGTGCCATACCATGGGAGGTATGCGGATGAGCACCGGGTTGAGCTGTCCGATGACGAAAGACTGGGCCTGCCCGCGAGTGCTGCTGTCGGGCCTGTCATCGTACAGGCCTACCTTGGTGTTGCCTGCCACGCAGCAGAAGTTGTCCCACTGCTTCCGGTGGCAGTGCCAGGCTTTGACGATGCCCGGAAAGCATGCGGATATATATGCCTGGCCGAACTGGATGAACTGCTCATCATCGGCACGCAGTATCTCCATCAGATAGCCGCGATCATCCACAATTCGCTTGAGCTGCTTGATGTGCACGCCTTCTATCATGTTCATCATCTCCGCGATGCTTTCGATCCGCTCACATCTCACTTGCCCGCCAGAGGGCTTGATGGCGGCATATCAGATTGTCGGGGCACGCCGCTTTGCAGACGGCTCCACACCCCACAGCAGGCTTGCCCTTTTCGCTGTCACAAGCAGAGGTGTGGCCGATTTGTGTGCTCAGTTGTCACTCGCTGTCAGGTGTCCATCCCGCCGCCACTTGTTCAGGCACCGCATCACAGTCCACAGGTACTCTGCGCATCCGCCCAGAGCCGGAACATCGACGGTTTCCTCGAGAGTGTGCGCTCCGGAGGCACCGGTGGGCAGGATGATTGCCGGTATACCTTTTTCGTTGAACACGTTGGCGTCGCTACCTCCGCCGCCGATTTCGAGCCCCGGCTCCAGGCCCAGTTGCTGCGCCGCCTCTGTGGCAGCCAGTACCAACGGGTGCTCATCGCCGAGTGCGAAAGACTGGTACGAATTGACCTGCTCGATTTCCGTTCGGGCGCCCAGTCGCTTACAGGCGTTGCGCACCGATTCGTTCATATGTCGCACCTGAGCATCCAGTTTGTCGCGGTCGTGGCTGCGCGCCTCACCCTGCATATGGCAGTGCGGTGGGATTATGTTGCGCGCCTGGCCGCCAGATATGATGCCGATGTTGGCGGTGGTCTCGGCGTCTATCCGGCCCAGCTTCATGGCCGCAATTGCTGACGCGGTGGCCTGTATCGCACTGATGCCCTGCTCGGGGCACACCCCTGAGTGAGCAGCCTTGCCGTATATGTCGTAGGTCATCCGCAACGCCGAGGGAGCGGCAACACAGACGCTGCCTGCCTCGCGTCCACCGTCCAGGACCAGTGCCCAGTCGGCCTGGAAGCTGTCGTAGTCGAGGTTCTTGGCTCCGTTGAGTCCCGTTTCCTCGGCGATCGTGAAGATGACATGGATATCACCATGTGGCGGCTTTTGCTCGATGAGCTCACGGACCACAGCCATGATGACAGCGATGCCTGCCTTGTCGTCCCCGCCCAGGATGGTGTCACCGGCGCTGCGCAGTAGATCGCCGTCACGCACCGGCTCGATGCCGCAACCGGGCTTGACTGTATCCATATGAGCGTTTAGCATGAGCGCAGGCAGATTTGGGGCGGTGGCATCAATCCGGGCATATAGATTGCCCACCTCACCATCTATAGCCAGATGAGCGTCATCGAAGCGCGTGGGAAGCCCTAGCTGTTCGAGGCGCTCGGCCAGGAAGTGAGCGACCTCGCGCTCCTGACCGGAGAGGCTGTCTATGCGGATCAGTTCGCACAATTCATCTGCTATCCTGTCGGGATCGAACATAGCTTTCCCTTCCTCTTCTTCAGTATAGACTTGCCGGTTATGGTACCGGATTTGGGCTATGGAGGCAAATGAGATGCGCGTGGTGCTGCTGGCCGCCGATTTCCCGCCCTCTGTTGGCGGGATTCAGCGGTACGGTGCCGGACTGGCCGGAGCGCTGGTGCAGGCGGGTGTTCCGGTACAGGTCGTAGCGATGCAGCAGCCCGGCTGTGAGCGATTCGACGCGGAAGTCGGCTACGAAGTCGTGAGGGTGCCCGGAGGAAGCAAGCGGGCAGTCTGGCAGCAGATGCGACATGCGGCGCAGAGTGCCTGGCCGGGCGATGACACCACTGCATTTGTGGCGCTCAAGTGGTTCCCCGAGGGACCGGCAGCGCTTCAAGCGGCGGCAGCCAGACGCGGCATCAGTGCTATGATCGGCCATGATCGTGAGTTCGCCCTACATGGCCTGAATGCGATCAAGTGGGCGATGCAAAAGTGGGTGCTGAGCGCCTGCGACATCCCGTTTGCGACCACTGCATTTGCCGCCTCCCAGATGGAACGTATGGGCGTAGCATCCCGCAGGCTTCGGCGCCTGGGCACGGGCCTGGACGGGCAGCAGTTCTATCCCGATTCGGAAGCGGCGCAGCGGTTGCGCTGTCGACTGGGCCTGGAAGACGCTACAGTGGTGTGCACCGTTTCCCGCCTGGCTGCCCACAAGGGCCATCGTCACGTCATGGAGGCGTTGACCCTTATCGCCGACCGACTGCCCCGTCTGCGCTATCTCATCATCGGTGACGGCCCATATCGCCCGGACCTCGAGCGCCATGCCGGGGCCCTCGGCGCAAGTGATATGGTGCGGTTCACCGGTCCCGTATCGGCCGATGACCTGCGGGCGTACTACACCATGGCGGATGTGATGGTCATGGCCACTCACGATCTGCCGGGCCATCCTACCGAGGGCTTTGGGCTGAGCTTCATCGAGGCGAATGCGTGCGGCACTCCGGTGATAGGCACGCACACCGGCGGCATTCCGGAAGCGATTGAGGATGGTGTGTCCGGACTGCTGGTGCCTCCGTGTGATCCCGAAACGCTGGCCGAAGCCCTACTGAGCCTGCTGACCGCTTCAGACTATGCTCATCTACTCGGTGAGAAGGGCCGACAGCGGGCACTGTCTCAGTTCACCTGGCCTCGCGTAGTGGCACGATTGATCGAGGCGCTTGATGGGGCACAGGGTTAGGCCTTCGCCTTCTGTGTTTTCGAGCAGCATGGAAGGGCGGCGTATCGGGGTTGCGTCCTGTGTTTTGCAGTTCGTGTTAGGGCTGGCAGTTGCGCAGTTATCGGGCCTACCTACTAGCCTGCCGCTCCTGATGCGCTGGCCGAAGCTCTACTGAGCCTGCTGACCGCTTCAGACTATGCTCATCTACTTGGTGAGAAGGGCCGACAGCGGGCGCTGTCTCAGTTCACCTGGCCTCACGTAGCGGCACGATTGATCGAGGCGCTTGATGGGGCACACAGTTAGGCCTTCCGTGTTTTCGTGCACCACGAAAGAACAGTATGTTAGGGTTGAGCCTTGTGATTTTCAGTTCATATTTCGGTATGAGAGCTGAGCAGATACTGGAGCCACCTACCAGCCTGTCGACTATGCTTGAAAACCTTTTGGCGCCGGTGTACAATGCTACAGTGAAAAGGTGGGCACATGGGGCACGGTCATAGAAGTGCTCTGGTGCCTGCACTTTTGTGTCCCTATATCGCGCATTGCCGTATGTGACTGTACGACCGATAAGATCGTGTATGACTGAGCACGACTGAGCATAACCGAGCATGAGTGTGCATGAGTGACGTACCATATACAGTTGTGATCGCACCACCAGCTTCAGAGCCGCCAGTCACAGAGAGGCCGGGGATATCCAGTGCAGATATTTGTGCCGAAGGAAACGCACTCCGCTGAAAAGCGAGTACCGCTGATACCGTCTGACGCCGCACGACTGGTCGAAAAGGGCTGCGAGGTGCTCATCGAGCACGGCATGGGAGCCCCGTCGCGCCACGAAGATGAGGCCTACGAGAAGGCTGGTGCGGCGGTCGCCGATGATCGCAACGCGGCGCTATCCGCAGCCGACATGGTGCTGCGACTGCGCAAACCGCCGACTGAGGAAGTCGCGCTGCTCAAACCGAGCTGCATACACATAAGTTATCTGGATCCGTTCAACGAAGGCGCACTGGTCGAAGCCCTCGCCACCGGACAGGTGACTGCTATCAGCATGGAGATGATGCCTCGCACCACACGCGCCCAGAAGATGGATGCGCTCAGTTCGCAGGCGTCTCTGGCCGGATATGTGGCAGTCATCATCGCCGCCGAGCGGTTGGCGCAGGTCTTCCCCATGATGACCACCCCCGCTGGCACGCTGGCACCGGCCAGAGTCTTCGTCATCGGCGCAGGTGTCGCTGGTCTGCAGGCGATAGCCACTGCAAAGCGTCTCGGCGCCCGTGTGGATGCCTTCGACACGCGTCCTGTGGTAGCCGAGCAGGTGGCTTCCCTCGGTGCCCGCTTCGTGCAGATAGATCTGGGCGAGACTGAAGAGGCCGCCGGAGGCTACGCAAAAGAGCTGACTGCCGAGCAGCAGCAGATGCAGCAGGAGGCGATGGCACGGGTCTGCATCCAGTCTGATGTGGTCATCACTACTGCTCAGCTTTTCGGTCGCCCCGCGCCCCGGATCATAACCCGCGATGTAGTAGAGCAGATGAAGCCCGGCAGCGTGATTGTGGACCTGGCGGTTGAAACCGGTGGCAACGTGGAGGGTTCGGAGGTAGACCAGGAGGTCGAAATCGGTGGGGTGCGAATTGTCGGCCTGGCAAATCTGCCCGGTCGGGTTGCCGTACATGCCTCGCAGATGTATTCGGCCAACATATCCGCCCTCGTGGAGGAGATATGGGATGCCGAGCAGAAAGCGCCCGATCTCGACCTGGAAAACGAAATACTGCAAGGCTGCGTGGTCACTCACGCGGGTGCCATAGTCAACCAGATGCTGCTGGACATCATGAGTCGCAAAAGCTAGCTGCGTCGCAACAGCTTAAGAGGTGTCTGCCGATGGCTGAAGGTGTGCTGCTTTTCTTCAACTTCGTACTGGCAATTTTCCTGGGATTCGAGCTGATATCGAAGGTACCGTCTCAGCTCCACACGCCGCTGATGTCCGGCTCGAACGCCATCTCCGGCATCACGATCGTGGGCGCGCTTCTGGCAGCGGGCATGACTGACCACCAGGTGCTGCGCATCGTCTTGAGCACTGCCGCGATGACGCTTGCGACAATCAACGTCGTGGGCGGGTACCTGGTTACCGACCGTATGCTGGGCATGTTCTCGGCCCGCAAGGACGGTGAAGGCAAATGAGCGGTCCTCTGGATCCCACGATTGCCAACTTCGGTTACATAGTCGCTTCTGCTCTGTTCATCATCGGCCTGAAGATGCTCAGCCGCCAGACATCGGCGCGGCTGGGCAACAAGCTGTCTTCCCTCGGCATGTTCATCGCGGTAGTCATGGCGCTTTTGAGCCAGCCGATAGATGATGCCACACGTATGATCATCATAGGTGTGGGCCTGGTACTGGGGACAGTCATCGGCGCCGTCGCAGCCATGAGGGTTGCCATGACCTCCATGCCTGAGATGGTTGCGGTCTTCAACGGCTTCGGCGGACTGGCAAGTCTGCTGGTCGGTTGGGTGGAGTTCGAGCGCGGCCGGGTAGTGTGGGGACTGCCTGACGAGTCGGTAGGTCTCGTCACCCTCATCGCCATCTTCCTGGCCGTGCTCATCGGAGGCGTGACCTTCACCGGCAGCATGATCGCTTATGCGAAGCTGGCGCAGAAGATATCCGGCAGGCCTGTACTGTTCGGGGGCCAGCGGACGCTCAACGCCGCGATTCTACTGCTGGCCATCGTCTGTGGTGTGCTGTTCATCACCGGGGTACTCAGCCCTCAAGCCTACATCGCGTTCCTGATCCTCATCGGCATTTCGCTGTTGTTCGGCGTGATGCTGACCATCCCCATCGGTGGGGCGGACATGCCTGTTGTCATCTCGCTTCTCAACAGCTACTCAGGGCTGGCGGCTTGTGCGGCCGGTTTTGTCATAGGTAACACGGTACTGGTGGTGGCTGGTTCGCTGGTCGGCGCCAGCGGCATCATCCTCACCACGATCATGTGCAAGGCGATGAACCGGTCGCTGCAGAACGTACTGTTCGGCGGCTTCGGAGCGGCTGCTGGTGGCATGGCCGGAGTCGAGGGCGAGGCCAGACCGATAGACGCCGAGTCGGCGTACTATGTCCTGGAGGCCGCCCGTTCGGTGGTATTCGTGCCCGGTTATGGCATGGCAGTGGCACAGGCTCAGCACGCGGTTCGCGAGCTTGCCGACTTGCTGGAAGCCAACGGTACTGAGGTAGCGTTTGGTGTCCACCCTGTCGCCGGACGGATGCCGGGGCATATGAACGTGCTGCTGGCGGAGGCAAACATACCGTATGAGCAGCTTCGGGAGATGGATGACGTCAACGCTCAGATGCCCAACACCGATGTGGCGATCGTCATCGGCGCAAACGATGTGGTCAACCCAGCCGCTCGCGAGGACGAAGGCAGCCCCATTTACGGGATGCCCATCATCAACGTAGACCAGGCGCGCACGACCATAGTGCTCAAACGCTCGATGGCCAGCGGTTTTGCAGGCATAGACAACCCGCTGTTCTACAAGGAAAACACACGGATGCTGTTCGGAGACGCCAAGGCGAGTATCGAAGCGCTGGTGGGGCAGATGAAGGACGTCTAGGCAGCTCGACATGTATTGCCTATTGCTCATGGTGTGTTAGTAACACTGCCGGGAGACGAAAAACTGCGCAGTTGCGGAGGAAGCATCACTGCACTGCCAGGGGCGTTGCTGCACGAGGCGAAGGCTAGCCGTCTTGTGACAGCAGTTGCGCTGGATCGCCGAACTTTGCCACCTCTTCTACGTCTACAAATCGCACGGTGAGCCGTCGCAGAAGTGCCGCGATGTCGAATTCGCCACTGAGCAGTTGCGCGTTGATCTCGCCCATGCATGTGGGGGCATAGAGCCCGAACAGCGGCTGGGGAGTGTCGACATCCAGCAGTGGGACCACAGCATCGTAGCCAGCCCTCACGTATTCAAGATATCGGGCCAGTTCCGCCGATGGTGTGGTGATGTCGCTTGCTACCAGTAGTACCGGTTCATCCTGACTCCAGGACAGGGCTGCTTTCAGGGCACTCACGGAGTCGGTACGCTCCAACTCCAGCACTGGCCAGCCAGCCGGGTTTGTCACGGCTTCAGGGCATAGCACCACGTAGCTTTCACAGCAATTTTCGACCATCAGCCTTAGTGGCTGCCAGTCATCGGCAACCGTGTTTGCATCAGTGACAAGCACCGCTGCTTTCATATACTTTTTCCTTGCCGCATGTGACTACTACCTTGTATAATAGTCGAGTCTGGAAGTGCCAAAATCTCGCCTTGTAGTGGACGATGTGTGGTTCCATGAAATTTTTGGCGTCTTCTGCGCACAGTGCACGAGAAAATTATACTCGCCCAGGTGCTGGTGGGCAAGCAGTATTATCACTGACTGATTGAGGAGGCACAAGATGAAGGGCAAAGCTCTAGCGGCATCGCTACTTTTGATACTGTGCGTGGCGGCCGCGGCTCAGCAACCCGCTGAAGTTATCAAGTATGAGTTGTTTTACACTCCGAATGCCGAGCTGGCCACCCTGCAGCAGGTGAATGCAAAAATTGAGGAAGTGGCTCTGGAGAACAATCCTCTTGGCATCGAAGGCTGGATGAAGGCAAAACTGGAGCATAGGGCAGGTGCGATAAACGAAGAGACGAAGACTTTTGCCTTGACGCTGGAGCTGGAAGAGATTGCTCAGGAGTTCAACGGTCAACCGATCGGTGGCGCACAGCAGTCGCGTATCAGTGTGGAGCTCACGCCTCTGGGGCAGATCAAAAATCCTCGCCAGGTGTCTGATACTGATACCCCGGCGGCCGCGCTGGCTGCTGGAGTGCCAGTCCAGATGCTAGCACTGCTTTGCCATGTGGTTACCTTCCCTGACCATCCTGTAGCCGTCGGAGAGCGTTGGGTCAACGACGGAGCCGTTGATGTCGGGCAGGATGCTCCCGTGACACTGCGCATAGCAACCGAATTGCTGCAGGTCACTCAGGCTGATGAGCAGGCCGAAGAGCGAGGACAACAGGCCACGCTACTCTCAGACATGGATCTACTCCTGGCTGATTTCAAAGCACCCAACCCGATGGGCTATGGCGACCCGGTAACTGTACAGAACGGCCGCTTGACCATCACCGACCTGACTCGGGAGTTTGACATGCAAAACGGTGTGGTTGTGGATGCCGAAGGGAAGGCCGGTTTCAGCGGACAGATGGTCATGGCCGGTTTTCCACTGAATCTTCGGGTGACCATGAGCTTTTCGATGAAGCCTCAACCCGCACAGGACAACGCACCCGTTGTAGTCGGTGGTGCTGGTGAAGATGAAGCTCAGGCTGGTGGTGGATAGGGGGGAGCTGGTGGGGCGAACCGGGCCCTGCCAATCACGTGGCAGTCCGGCACAGCACCTCAGCAGTTCGGTGAGTCAGTCATGGGATGTTACGGGCACACAGTAAGTCGTGACAGACAGCCTGCCGACCGCCCTCCATCAGAGCGGTCGGTCCTTTTTTTGTGTCGCGTATGCAGTGGGGACAACACGAATTGCGCACGTGTGTCAGGCGAGTCGATGGTCCCCAGCTTCAGGGCTGATCTGTCGCGGCAGCGCCTGGTTCGGCCGCCGAATCGGGAGACGCGTGAGACGATTGAGCTTCACCTGCTGGCTTCGCCTCCTGATCGGGTGCAGGTGTAGTCGCGGCCCCCGGAGGCCCTTGATCGGTGGCTGCTTGCTCACCGCTGCTCTCTTCAGAAGACGGCACTTCGTTTTCGGCCGGAACCACCGGTGCCAGGTCGACAATCGGCTCTGACGCGTCACTGACGGCAGGGGGCTTGTCTACCACAAGATAGTACAGAGCCAGCAAAATCGCGGCTACCAGGATCAAGACCACCACAACTACTGCCGGGCTTACACGTGTCTCCATACGTTGCCTCCCGCAAATCTGGCAAAAGTCCAAACGGACCACGACACTTTTTCCACATGATAGCGATTCGCCGTTGTGTGGCAGAATCCTCCTCTGGCCTCATGTTTCTTTATCTGGATATCTGTGCAGCCATCGCGCTTAGTCATGCTGCACTCTGCCGCCCAGCCGCTTGCGAACGCGGTCGATGTCGAAGCGGTCACCGGGGCATTCAGTTGCCCCGAACTCACTGTGACCGTATATCTCATCGGCAGAAAAGCCATGGCGCCGCATCAGCTCTCCCAGCAGCTTATCGAGAGCGTCGAGCTGCGCAATCGTAGGTCTATCCGGTTGCATGCCTCCGTCGGGATTAGCCTTCGACGAGAAATTTCCTACCAGACACACTCCGAGGTAGCGGTTGTGGCCGCTGGTGTGTGCGCCAGGCATCCATTCAGGCCGCCCGGGCTGCACCGTCCCGTCCGGTAGTATCAGGAAATGGTAGCCTATATGATACGTTTGATGTCCATCGCTGATGCCCCATCCGCGCCGATGGTGGCTCTGGTCGATTGCGGCAGCATCCACCGGCTTACCCTCGGCACTTGCGCCAGTGGCAGTGTGGTGCAGTATCACGCCCGGAGCGTACGGACGCAACACCCGGTATGGCCAGTGCGTCCCCAGACGATAAGCAAGGCCACCAGATGCCACCACCAGGAGCGCCAGCGCCATCAGGATGCCGCCACAGCCCGCTCCACCGCAGTAGGGTTGCTGATCGTCCATAGTGATCACCTGCCGTCAGGAACGGTTCGCGCCATGAAGGGACTATCCCTGCACGCACAGAAGATATGTGGTACTGAAAAGCAGGTTGAAATCGCCTATCAGGGAGTAGCACAACAGCAAAAGCTGTGACGGTAGCTAGCGAAAGGACGATGACTGATGAGAATTGGACTGGCTAACACGACTATCACGCCAGACCGCCCTATCTTCATGACCGGGTATGCAGCCCGTACCGAGCCATCCGAAGGCGCATATGCTGACCTGGAGGCATCGGTGATCGTGTGTGATGATGGCGAACGTCGGGTTGGTATCATGGCGCTGGATCTGGTAGGCGTGGATGAATTTCTGCTGGAACCGATCCGTGAGAAAGCTGCACAGTTGGGGATCCCCGCCAAAGCCATGCTGGTCAACTGCAGCCATACTCACTGCGCTCCAGCCTGCCGCTTTGTGCGCGGCTCGTGCCGCAAATTCGACGAGGCTTATCTGGAGAAGCTGAAAGAAACGCTCTTCATGCTGCTGGAGCGCGCAGTGGACGACCTGCAGGAGGGGAGTCTCGACTACAAGGTGAGCTTCTGCAGCCTGGGGATTAACCGACGTCGGGCTGGCGCCGAGGGGCGTAACGTCGGGATGCTACCGGCGCTGGACAAGCCTATAGACATGGATGTGCCAGTGTTGCGTGTGCTGAGCCCGGCTGGAGATGTGCGGGCGATTCTGTTTTCGTACGCGGCCCATCCGACTACGATGGGCGGGCAACTCATTGGCCCTGACTACCCGGGTCCGGCTCGTGACATGATCCGCGAAAAGCTTCCCGGTTGTCTGCCGGTGTTCCTGCAGGGCTGTGGCGGTGATGTCAAGCCGCGAAATGTGACACCGGACGGGACATTTGCTGTGGGCACCATAGAGATTGTGACCGAAATCGGACATGAACTGGCGCGAGCGGTGTCTGCGGCGATGTGTGGGGAGCGGCAGCAGTTGTCAGGCGAGGTCAGCGCGGCCAGTGAGTTGGCCATGCTCCCGACGCAGGGCACACCGAGCAGTGAGCAGCTTGCCGAACTGGACCGAGGCAATCAGTGGGAGCAGGCGTATGCGGAGGCGGTGCGCAAGGTCATACAGGAGAAGGGTGGCCTGCCAGACTCGCTTCCGGTCGAGGTGCAGGTGCTGAAAATCGGCGGCCTGCATATAGTAGCTCTCGGTGGCGAGGTGAGTTGTGAGATCGGCCTGGAGATCAAGTCGAAGCTGCCCGAAAAGCGAGTGTGGACACTGGGCTACTCGAACCTTCTGCGCTGCTACATCGCCTCACTCCAGGCGCATTCGGAGGGAGGCTACGAAGTCGAGCGCAGCTTCCTGTACTCGCTGTATCCAGAGCCACGCCCTCTCGGACTGAAGCCCGAGTCTGTGGCTGTACTGGTAGACAAAGCAGTGGAGCTAGTTGGCAGCGTATAGGTGACTGCTTTCGCCGGAGCATATGAAGGGTGGGGCGGTTAGCCATGTGGCGCAATCATGGTCTGGTTTGCATGATAGCACTGTGTGTCATGGGGGTAGTGCTGGGCGGGATAGTGGGGTCAGGGCCGATTAGGGCATATGACATATGGTGGCATCTTCGGCTGGGCCAGGATATCATCAGAACCGGGCAGATAGGCTTATACGACCAGTACTCCCACACTGCTCCCGGGGCTTTCCGGCCGCCACAGCAGTGGCTATTCGAAGTGGCTCAGGCGGCTGTCTATGACGCAGCCGGTGATGAGGGTATGGTGTGGATGCGTGTCCTGCTGCTGGCCGCTTCGGTGGGCGTACTGGCACTGCTGCTGATGCGTCGAGGAGCACCGCCATTGGTAGTCGGGGCGATGCTGATGCTGGTGGCAGCAGCCTGTGGGCCTAGCAGCACCATGCGCCCTCATCTGGTCATGCCGCTAATGCTGATGGCGTTGCTGTGGCTGCTGGACAGGAGTGTGCAGAAGCCTCGGCTTTTACTGTTTGGAGTGCCGCTGTTCATGTTGTGGGCGAACCTGCATGCGAGTTTTGCACTGGGCCTCGGCATAGTCGGGGCGTGGGCTGTATGGCAAGCGTTAGGTGCACCGCAGCGACCGGCCGATGGTATGCGCCTGTCTTCACGGGGGCTAAGCCAGGGGGCCCTGATGCTGGTCGGTTGTGCAGCCGCGTGTCTCATCAACCCGGTCGGGGTGAAACTGGTGCACTACTCGCTGCAGTATCTGCCCGGCGGTGAATACGCATTTCATTCAGAGGTAATTCAGGAGTGGCTACCACCGGATTTCAGCAAACTCGAGTGGGTCAGCGCTGCAGTATTGTTGGGCGGAGGGGGCATACTGATGCTCCTGAATGCACGACAGGTGTCGCCGTTTCATCTGATAGTGAGCCTGGTGGTAATGCTTATGGCTTTGCGTTCAGGCCGCGCTGTCCAGTCGGCCGCATTCGTGATGGCCTGGATGGTGACGCCCGTACTCAGTGGCTGGGTGGTCAGGCAGTCGCCCACGCTGCTGGGTTGGCGGCCGAACAGTGAGATGCGACCAGACCGCCTTTTCCCTATAGTCCTCACGTTCATGATGGTGGTTGGCCCGGTGGCCGCCATAAAAGCCGCATTGAGCGATGATGAACCCATCCAGGAACGTTACCCCTCAGGCGCGGTGGAGTGGGTACTTGCTCACGATTTGCGGGGCAACATGTACAATCCATATCGATGGGGTGGATACTTGATACACCGCCTGTATCCCCGACATCACGTCTTCATAGACGGACGTATGGACATGTATGGGGAGGAGATTTTCCGAGACTATGAGGCTTTAGCAAAGACTTCGGAGGGCTGGGAGGAAATTGCTGACAAATACCGAGTGCAGTGGGGCATAGCGGCATCAGACTCGATGCTGGGCACAACGATGAGGGAGAGTGCCAATTGGGCAATCGTCTATGATGATGACCAGGCGATGGTGTTCGTGAAAAGGGACGGTGAGAACGCACATCTGACAGCGGTTCAGGGCACCAGGTAGAGGATGATACCAACCGCTGCCGTGTAGAGGGCTACTGTCAACAGCAACGGCCCGTCGGTCAGAAGTAGCTGATCCGGGTGCTGGCCCAGTTGCTTCTGGTGCATCAGGTACAGGTAGCGGAAGATGCCGTAGATGACCAGCGGCACAGTGTAGACCAGATTGCCGGTGCCGACTACCTGCAGGGTGCGCTCATCCACGGTATACAGGCAGTATGTCACCACGGTCGAAGCGGTGACCACAGCGATCATCTGATCGAGCAGACCGGTGCTGTACTCTTGAAGTGTCTCTCGATAGCCGGTAGCGCCCTCTTCGAGCTGTACGATTTCGCTGCGCCGCTTGCCAAGTGAGATGAACAGCGTTAGCAGCAGTGTGCAGATGATAAGCCACGGTGATATCGCCACACTGATGGCCTCGGCACCCGCTATCGCGCGCAGCACGTACCCCAGGGATACTGTCAGCACGTCCAGTATCACCTGGTGCTTGAGCCACAGAGTATACGCAGTGGTGAGCGCGAGGTAGGTAACCGCGGTGAGGAAGAAGGAAAAGTTCACAAAATACGACACTGCCAGACCCAGCAGAGCCAGGGTGACGGCGAGGAGGATACCCTCATAGACCGGAATTCGTCCGGCTGCTATGGGGCGCTGGCATTTGTCCGGATGCTTGCGGTCACGGTTGGCGTCCAGCGAATCGTTTAGCAGGTAAACCGCGCCAGACAGGATGCAGAACGCGACGAAGGCGACGACTACTTGCCATACCGCGTGCAGATCATTGGCCTTGCCGGCAAAAAGTATGGCCGCAAATACCAGCAGGTTCTTGGTCCACTGCCGGGGTCGCATACTATATATGATGTCACGCAGTAGCTGCATGTGCTGCTTTTCAGTCTCCCGTGTCGGTTTTCCTGCTTCAGTCTACCGTGTCGGCTTCCGGACGCATGTGGGGAAACAGGATAACCTCGCGCAGGTTCGTCGAGCCGGTCAGGAGCATCACCAGCCGGTCTACGCCCATGCCCATCCCGCCGGTGGGGGGGAGGCCATACTCGAGGGCGCGCAGGTAGTCTTCGTCCATCGGATGGGCCTCTGCATCGCCTTCGCGACCGGCACGAACCTGGGCCTCGAAGCGCTCACGCTGATCCATCGGGTCGTTCAGCTCGCTGAAAGCGTTGCCGATCTCTTCTCCGCCGATGAACGGTTCGAAGCGGGCCGTCAGATGTGGCCGGTCCGGAAACCGCTTGGCCAGAGGCGAGATTTGCACTGGATAGTCTGTGACGAAAGTCGGCTGGATGAGGTCAGGGGCAACATATCGGTCGAAGCATTTGTCCAGCAGCGCCGCCCAGCCATCCTTCTCCATGCTGCCCAGGTCCAGTTGCTGACACGCCTGGCGCGCCTCCTCGTCCGTGTGAAGCTGCTCAAAATCTACGCCGGTCGCATGATGGATAGATTCCATCAGCGAGATGCGTTGCCACGGAGGCTGCAGGCTGATTTCGTGCCCCCGATATGTGAACGTGAGCGAACCGTTGACTGCCTCGGCAGTCGCGCATAGCAGAGCCTCGAACAGCTCCATCATATCCGTGTAGTCTGCGTAGGCCTGATATGCTTCCAGCATGGTGAACTCGGGATTATGCAGCGCATCTATGCCTTCGTTGCGGAACACCGAACCGATTTCATATACTCGCTCCATGCCGCCGACGACCAGCCGCTTCAGGTACAGTTCGGGGGCGATACGCAGATACATGTCCATGTCCAGCGCGTTGTGGTGCGTGACAAAAGGCCGCGCGTTTGCCCCGCCATAGAGCGACTGCATCATCGGCGTGCTGACTTCCTGGAAGCCGCGCGCATCGAAGCAGTCGCGTATCGCCCTGATGGTCCTGGTGCGTGCCACGAAAATCTCTCGCACTTCAGGGTTGACGATCAGATCCAGATATCTGCGACGGTAGCGCAGCTCGACATCCTGCAGGCCATGGAACTTCTCCGGCAGCGGGCGGAGGGCTTTCGCCAGTAGCTGATACTCTGACACATGAACAGTTGGCTCCCCGCGCCGGGTGCGGAAGGCGTTGCCGGAGGCGCCGATGATATCGCCCAGGTCGAGTCGCTTGAAGCTCTCGAACGCCTCCTCGCCGACGGAGTCACGGGTTACCCACAACTGTATTTTGCCACTGGCATCGTGCAGGTCAGCCCAGACTGATTTGCCCTGGTCGCGCAGGGCCATCAGACGCCCTGCCACTGCCGTCTCGAAGCCGGCAGTGTCCCAGTCTATGGCACCGTCACCATCGCCCTGCTCATGCTCCTGCTCGACTGCCTCGATGGCTGAAGCAAGCTCGGCGGTGGTGTGGCTGCGGCGGTAAGCGTGTATCTCAAAAGGATCCTGGCCCTGCTCACGCAACTGGGCCAGTTTCTGTTTGCGTTGCTCTGTCTGCGGGTCATCTGGAAGCATATGTGGCTGTCACCGATTACAAGATATAGTCATGTAGCAAGTTGTTACACTCTGCAGGGCTGATTCGCCGGGTCATGCGCCCTGACTGTAGGTCTGTATCGCCTGGCCGGCCAGCTCACGCACGCGGTCTATCGTGGACTGATCTACTTCGCGCTCGAAGGAGCGAAAACCGGCCAGGTGGAAGCCGTGTTTTTCCGCCAGACTCTGGATGTGACGCACACCTTCGAGGCTCATGTTGCGGCCCAGTGAGTAGTCGCCAGTGTGCCCCTCGAGTGCCAAAATCATAGTCTCGGCCATGCAGGCATAGGCAGTGCGTGGTGGGAAACCAAAGTTGAAGTTGAACTCTACCTCACCGGGCACAGCTACGACTCCGCCTTCGATCACCAGCACATCGGCGCGCTGATCGGCTACGGCCTTGCCTACATCGCGCGGGCGGGCCACGTCGCACACCACAGCGCCGGGCAGCAAATCGTGTGGGCTGATCACCGTCTCGAGGGCAGAAGTGACCGCAACTACCAGCGGAGCCTCGCCCAGCGTCGCGGATACGTCTGTACTGGTCTCCACCGTGCATTTGGACGCCTCAGCGGATGACTGCACTACCTCTTGGGCAAGCTTGTCCAGTGCCTCCTGCCGACGGCCGACCAGAACCACGCGGGCCACCTGATCCGCCAGCAGCTTTGCGCACACGCTACCTATCGAACCGGTGGCGCCGAGGACGGCTACGGTGGAGTGGGCGGTATCGTGCCCGATCAGTCGGGCGGCCTGCAGCAGCCCCTCGACAGCGGTGGCCACCGTGTAGCTGTTGCCGGTGGTCACACCGATGTCCATCTCATCGGCGATCGTGATGCCGCCATCGCCGACCACTGCGGTAAATGCGCCGAGGCCGACTATGTCAGCGCCGAGTGATGCTGCGAGCTTGCAGCTTTCAAGTATCTTCGCGGTAGAGCGCTCTGGCGGGTCATGCAGCAGTTGGCGGGCTGTGAGAGTGCAAGCGATAAACCATCCCTCGGTCTGCGCACCAGTCGGAGACTTGACGCCCGTGATGTGGCTGATCTCTCTGGCCGGAACGTATCTCAGCAAAGGCTCCAGAATCGCATCAGGGATGTACCTGGCGATCTTGTACTTGCGAGCCATATCGCTGGTGTCGAGGGGATGAATTATGAACGCAAACTGTGTCAAGTCACACGATCATCGTGTCCAGATGGATAGACTATGCTGATACCACAGACACGACTGCTCCTTCCACGTCACTAACAGCAAAATATTGCACTCAGGGATCTCTCGACCGCCGGACCTAAGTCCTGGCGCGCCGGGCCCAAGTATTGACGCCCAAATCTGGCGGTAGAGGCTGCCTGGCACCATAGTGCAGGCATGTGCCAGTACTGGCTCTCGACTGCAACACTCAACCGTCACAGTGACTGCAGATATGCCCCGATGACCAGTTCGAACTCATGCAGTGTATGTACCGCCTGCATGGCTCGACGCACTCTCAGAGCATGTGGCAGGCCCTTGCTGTAGTGGGCCATCTGCCCGCGCATCTGATGTGTTGCGGTGCGCTCATCATAGTGCTCCGCCAGCATCCGCGCATGATCCAGGGCGATCTGCATGACCTGATGCGGACCTGGGTCAGGCGGCACTGGTGCGCCTGCAAGTGCTGCGGATGTCTGTTCGAAAATCCACGGTCGGCCAAGTGCGCCACGGGCGAACATAATTCCCGTGCACCCGGTCTGCTCTATCATGGCCGTCGCGTCCTGAGCAGTCCGCAGATCACCATTGCCGATGACCGGCACTGAGACAGCCTCGACAAGTCGGGCGATATGCGTCCAGTCGGCGCTCCCACTCAGTCTCTGCTGGGCGCAACGGGCGTGCAGCGTGATTGCACTGGCACCCGCGTCCACCAGTTGTGGTGCAAGCTCCAGGTAGCGCATGTCGCCAGGGACCATGCCGGTACGTATCTTCACCGTCACCGGTACGGTGGCAGCCTCCGTCATAGCGGACACACAAGCCACCGCTCGTAGCGGATCGGCCATGAGATCTATGCCGGAGTTAGCAGCCCGCACCTTCGGGACAGAGCAACCCATGTTCAGGTCGATCATGTCCGCGCCCGCCGCCTCGATTTCTGAAATGGCATTATACAACACCTCGGGGGTATCGCCAAACAGTTGTACTGCTACCGGCTTTTCCTCCGAGGAAGTAGCGATCAGGGTTCGCGTTTTGCGGTTGTGATACTGCAGACCCCGGGCGGAGATCATCTCGCTTACTACCAGACCGGCGCCAAAACGACGGCATATGAGGCGATATGGTAGGTTGGTGTATCCTGCCATGGGGCCCAGTACAACCGGAGGCGTGATGTGGTGCTTGCCGATGACCAGCCTGCCGGGGGCGTGAGTGAGCTCCGCAGTTCTAGTATCGGTCAAGACTCTGTAGCCCTTTCAGAGTGAGCAACTCGTCGACTCTGTCACCGAAGCCCGTTGTCTGATGCATCCAGGCGGCGTCACCACCAGTGAGGATGATCTGTGCACCCTCGGCCTGTTCGGCGAACGCAGTGCACAGTTGGCGCGTGACAGCAATCACGGCGGTGTATACGCCCAGTGCGATACATTCAGATGTGGTGCGACCCGGTTGGCGCCAGTCGAGCGGCATGGACATAGCATCGAGAGCAGGCTGTAGATGCGGCGTCCAGGCTTTCAGACCGGCCTTCATGACCGGCAGTCCGGGGGCGATGGCACCGCCTACCAGAGCGCCCTGCGCGTCGATCAGGTCTACGGTGATGCAACTGCCCAGGTCGGCCACGATTGCCGGACACACCGCCATCTCGCGGACGGCCGCAGCATTCACGATGCGATCCAGGCCGAGCTGGGAACGCTCACGATAGCCGGTGGGTATGTGAGCCAGCATATCTGCGGTCACCGTCTTCAGAGACAGCTTCGGATGGCTTTGCAGGGCCTGCATGAGAGCATCAGTCTGCGCAGGGCTGGAGCTGCATAGCAGTCCGCCGGAGCACTGACGGGCAGCGTGTCGTCCTGCGCGCTCCAGCATGTTCTGCAGCGACTGATCGCAGCGGGCGGTCAGGCCATCTCCTGTGGATATATGCTCCGAGGCCAGCCACTGCCCATCGGCGTACACGGCCCAGTGCAGCGTCATGTTTCCCAGATCGGCGTATATGCGGCAGCTCATGGCAAATCCACCAACTCCTGGTGCCATCTTCCGTCGCTTTGCAGTCGCAGTATCGCGGCCTGGCGGCCATGGTATGCGACGCGGCTTACCGTCACAGCTCCGACGTGGCTAAGCTCCCCCTGCTGGACGTGCCAGTGTCCCATCAGCGCCAGGTTGAGGCCCTGCAGGGCGGGGAGCAGTCGGTTTTCTTGCTCCTCGGCAGTGCCCCAGTGTAGCAGGCCGATAGTCAGGTCACACTGTTTGCGGAGACACTCCAGGGTCTGCTTTGCCGCACAGATGGGGTCGGTGAAGCCCAGGTCAGATGTCCGGTCCACAAGCGAGCCGATAGGAGCCATATCCGGGCTGATGCCGAAAACGCCCGCCACGCGTTCTCCATGCTGCAGCAACAGCCAGGGCTTGACCGGCGTCGGAAGACTGGTACGAGCAGTGAGGTTGGCGCTGAGCACCGGAAACTGTAGCCCTGCTAGCTTGGCGGCAGTAGTGCTGCTTCGCCATCCGAACTCGCGGTTGCCCATCGCCATGGCGTCGTAGCCGGCCGCGTTCATGGCCTCGATTGCGCGTCTGCAGCCGGGCATGTGCAGGTAGTTGGGGTGAGGTAGTGCATCACCGCAGTCGAAAAGCAGTGCATCATGCTCGGATTTGAGCTGTCGCAGATAGTCTGCGGTCTGCATGTTCAGCCGCCCATGCATATCTGCGGTCTGTATCACCGTGATTTGTGTCATGGCCGCACCGGCTCGAAGTTCAGACTACCCGAAGTTTTAGCAGATCCTGTATATCCACCACACCGACTGAGCGGCCTTGCTCGTCCAGTACAGGCAGGTTGTCCACTTCTTTTTTCTCCATGATATGGATTGCCTCGGTGGCCAGCGTATCGGGCGAGACAGTGACAGGGTTGCAAGTCATGACCTGGGACACCGGCTGGTCCATCACCTGATCGCGGTTGGCCGAGGTTTGCATCAGCCTCCGCAGGTCGCCATCGGTGAAGACGCCCACAAGCCGACTGTCATGGTCTACTACGCTCACTATGCCCCTGACATTGGCGGCAGTCATCACAAGCAGGCACTGTAGTACGGAAGTGTCAGGTGCGACTATCGGGTTGTCTTCACCAGTGTGCATAGCGTCAGCAACTCGGGTTAGTAGCCGCCGTCCGAGACTTCCCCCGGGATGGATGGCAGCGAAGTCCTCGCTGGAAAAGCCACGTGCGTGCATGACGGCCATGGCCAGCGCATCGCCCAGGGCCATCATCGTGACGGCTGAAGCAGTTGGCGCCAGCCCCAGCGGGCAGGCTTCACACTCGACCGAGGAGTCTATCACAGCATCGGATTGGCTGCCCAGCGTAGAGTTGCGCTCTCCGCAGATGGCTATAAGACCGATACCTCTGCGCTTGAGTGCCGGCAAGATCTGCGACAGCTCATCGGTCTCGCCGCTGTTGGAGAGCATGATGACTACATCGCCGTCTACCACCATCCCCAGGTCGCCGTGGATCGCTTCGGCCGGATGCATGAAGAAGGCCGGGGTACCGGTGCTGGCAAACGTGCCGGTGAGCTTGCGGCCTACTGCTCCGGATTTGCCGATGCCGCAGAGCACGGCGCGCCCGGACATATCCAGCAGCATCTGACAGGCGTGTAGGAAGTCCTCTCCGAGGTGCTCCGAGGCCTGCTCGATTGCCCGGTATTCAATGCTAAGAGTTTTCCTGGCCTGAGTCAGTATCTGTTCAGAGTCCATAGTTCGACTATTTCGCTTCCTAGCTTCCTATATTTCGCCATCCTGAACGGCTTCTCGCAGCCTCAGGAGGCGTTTTAGCAGTGCGGGGAGTTCATCCATCGGCACCATGTTGGGCCCATCACAGGGGGCGTTGTCAGGGTCAGGATGTACTTCCATGAAAAGCCCATCCACACCGACGGCGATGGCTGCGCGTGCCAGGACGGGCACCAGTTCGCGCTGCCCATCGGATACATCGCCGGATCCGCTTGGGAGCTGTACACTGTGGGTGGCGTCAAACAGCACCGGGCGCCCCAGCTGGCGCATAATGGCCAGGCCGCGCATGTCCACCACCAGGTTGTGGTAGCCAAAACTGGTGCCGCGCTCAGTAAGACATATGTCTTCGTTGCCGGTGGAAGTCACCTTGCCGACTGCGTGCGCCATGTCCTCGGGAGCCATGAACTGTCCCTTCTTGATGTTGACAGGCACACCGCTTTCACCGGCAGCCAGCAGTAGGTCGGTTTGTCTACTGAGCAGCGCCGGGATTTGCAGCATGTGTAGTATCTCGGCCGCGGCCGACACCTGCCATGCCTCATGCACGTCGGAGATTACGGGCACTTGAGCGCGGTGGGCAACTTTGGCCAGAATCTGCAGTCCTTTGCGCCATCCGGGGCCACGTGCAGACTTGATGGATGTGCGATTGGCTTTGTCGCAGGAGGCCTTGAAGATGAACGGTATATCCAGCTCGGCAGTCAGGTCTCGGAGACGGGCGGCCATTTCGTATGTGCTATCTTCATCCTCTATCAGGCACGGGCCTGCTATCAGAGCCAGCCTGGGGCCTCCGATGACGCTGTCGTTTACCACTACCTGGCGCACTATGTCAGACACCTGTGTCTGCCTCCTCCACAAGTCTTCGTACTGTCTCGAGATTTTCCTGCGTATCCACACCTATAGGCGAATAGTCCACCTCTACCACTCGGATAGGACAGCCGCTCTCGAGTGCGCGCAATTGCTCCAGCCCCTCGGTCTGCTCCAGTGGGGTGCGGGGTAGGCCGGCAAGCCATAGCAGTGTTTCGCGGGTGTATACGTATAGGCCTATATGCTTTAGAGGCCACAGGCCGCAGGGATGTTGCCGTGGCGCGTCCGGCGACGGCTGGGCCCCGTCAATTCTGAAGTACGGGATGGCGGCTCTGGAAAAGTACAGCGCGAAGCCGGCCCGATCCACTACTACTTTGACTGTGGATGGCTCGAGATGCTCCCGGGTGTCTCTGATGCGAGTAGCGATGGTGCCCATGCGTAGCCCGGGCTCGCTACGAAACGGCTGCACAGCCGCCACGATAGCCTCGGGATCTATGAGAGGCTCATCACCTTGCACGTTGACGATCACATCATAGTCGGATTCAGCGGCTACCTCAGCGATGCGGTCGGTGCCGGATTGATGCCGGGCGTCGGTCATCCGGACTACCCCTCCAAACGCGCGCACGGCCTCGGCCACTCTTTCGTCATCTGTCGCCACTATCACTTCGTCAAAACAGTCAGCCTCGACAGTGCGTTGGTAGACATGCTGCACCATCGGCTTGCCGGCGATAGGTGCGAGTACCTTGCCCTGCAATCGGGTTGAGCTGTAACGCGCCGGTATCAGCGCGGCCAGGCGCATGACATCACTTCTCTCTGAAGCCCATATGGGCTGATTATCCACGAAACTAACGGCATGTTTCGGCGCACTGTCATACGAGCATGTATGTTAGTATTCGCCGGTATCAGGGCTAAAGCGGCGAGCTATGGCGCGGAAAACAGCGAACACCGGTATAGTCCACAGTGCTGTGACTATGGAGGTCATGGCAGTTAGGCGCAGCCATGAAAATACTTCGGGCGGTGGGGCCAGTATCAGGTTGATCAGTGAAGTGGCTATGGTGGCGATTAGGGCAGCGATAATTGCAACTGTGATGCGGGTAGAAAACAGTCCGCTACGGAAAAATCCGGCCAGTAATCCGATGCCGATGTGAGTGATAAACTGACCGCCCATGCCCAGTGCTCCTACACTGGCCGACAGGTAGGCAGCGAAGAACCCCGCTACCAGGCCTGCTGACGGGCCCCGCACCAGTCCGATACTCAGCACTGCCGCGAGCGATAGCAGCGGAGCGGCACCACCCAGCTGTAGCCATTCGGGCCAGGCGTACTGTGTGGCCACGCTCAGCAGTAGCAGTAGTGCGCTGATCAGATGAAACAAAACTGTATCGCCCCCGGGCAAGCGCGGTGACTACCTGGCACCTCTGACCACCAGTACGTAGTCTATCTTACCAAGATCTGCAGCAGGTTTGATGACAGCACGCAAAGTGCGACTGCTAGCAGGCGCGGTCTGGAGCCGGATCACAACTCCGATGGGCACGTTGGGCGGATACATCTCGCTGATAGCCGAAGTCACTATGATATCACCTACTCTGACGTCGGCCTCTCCTCGTAGTTTTTCCATCTGCAGCAGCGGTTCGGTATAGTCTGACGACTCGAGACTATAGACCATTCCCTGGTCACCAGAGCGCTGGACTACTCCGGGGACTGCATGGTCAGTGTGGCTCACAAGCAGCACTTCACCAACAGTTTTCTGAGCCGTCACTACGCGTCCCAACAGTCCCTTCTGCGTTCTGACCATGTTTCCCGCTTCGATGGTACGCCCATCCAGAGACTTGACGGTCAGCATCGTCCCTCCAGGGCTGCTTGACCTTCCTATGGCCCGGGCAGGCACCCCTTTGGCGTCTCCAGCGATGACGAAACCCAGTGCATCCTTGAGTTCCTTGTTTTCCAGATAGTAAGCGTGCAGTTGCAGCTTTTCCGCCTCTAACCGATCGACTTGCTCTCTCAGTTCGCGGTTTTCTTGCGTCAGACTTCGGGAGCGGGTCAGCGATACGACGACATCATGCGACCATTCGGTGGCCGAGGTGATCACCGCTTGCAAGGGCCAGACCACCCGCTGTGCTAGCCTTTCCGGAGCACTGTCGCGGCCTCCACGGCGAGCAGTGTGCTGCCAGAAAGTCAGTATCACTGCCAGCAGGCACAGAGCCACCAGCAATCTGGTATCGAGTTGCGAAGACTGTGGTTTGGTCAGGATAGTCGTGGCGTTTCACCCGCGTTGGTTGTGCAGGATGTCCAGGTAGCCCGCGGTGCCCAACACTACGCAAGTCAGCGGGTCTTCGGCAACATACACCGGTATGTCAGTCTCAGCGCTGATGAGTTGGTCCAGGCCCTGAAGCAGGGCGCCACCGCCGGCCAGTACGATGCCCCTGTTCATCACATCGGCAGCCAGCTCTGGAGCGGTGGCATCGAGCGTTTCTTTGACCAGGTCAACAACTCCCGAGATCGGTTCGGATATCGCTTCACGAATGGCGCCCGAGTTGATGGTCACACTCGTAGGCAACCCCGAGACCAGATTTTTCCCTCGCACCTGCATAGACTCTTCTTCTTTGCGCGGGAAGGCCGAACCCAATCGAACCTTGATCTGCTCCGCGGTAGCCTCGCCTATGAACAGATTGAATTCACGGCGGATATAGTTGGAGATGGCGTCATCTATCTCTTCCCCCGCAGTGCGCATGGATCGCTGGCTGCAGATACCGCCCAGCGAGATGACAGACACTTCCGTGGTCCCGCCCCCGATATCCACGATCATGTTGCCGACCGGCTCTGCAACTGGCAACCCTGCCCCGATTGCAGCGGCCATCGGTTCGTCTATGATCTCTGCCTCCCACGCTCCTGCCTGGCGAGCGGCATCCTCGACTGCGCGCCGTTCGACCTCGGTGATACCCGCCGGCACGCCGACGACGATGTGGGGGTGTGCAAACCAGCGCCCTGAGTGGGCCTTGCGGATGAAGTAGCGCAGCATCGTCTCGGTGATTTCGAAGTCGGCGATGACCCCGTCGCGCAACGGTCGGATGGCCGAGATGCGTGCGGGAGTACGGCCCACCATCCGCTTGGCCTCCTCACCGACTGCGCAGACGCTGTTAGTCTGATGGTCTATGGCCACCACCGAGGGCTCACGCAGCGTGATCCCCTGCCCACGGACATGCACCAGAGTGTTGGCTGTGCCCAGGTCAATCCCCATGTCACAGGACAAACGCGACAGCCAGTGCCGCATGGTCCTGGATATCTTTCTGTAGGCCTTGGATATCAGGCCATCGTTCACATAGTCTAGCACTTGAACTCAGTGCACCTCATCACTCGGTTGGCTTTCTTTAGCCTCTTGCAGGCTCCATCCCAAAGTGTGCAGCATAGCCACAAGCTTGTCAACAGGTAGGCCGAC
Source organism: candidate division WS1 bacterium (assembly GCA_012518355.1). Taxonomy (GTDB): domain Bacteria; phylum Armatimonadota; class Zipacnadia; order Zipacnadales; family UBA11051; genus UBA11051. The sequence continues at coordinate 34,460 of JAAYSP010000228.1, forward strand.
GATGTTCAGGTACGACCCTTCTATACGGTCAACCAGACTGCCCCCGAGGCCTTGAATTGCATAGGCTCCGGCTTTGTCCATCGGTTCTCCGCTCTCGACGTACTGGTATATTTCCCGGTCGTTCAGTGGGCGGAAAACCACCACTGAAGTCACGTAATCTTCGCTTGCGAGCCGTACTGTAGAGCCGTCGGAGTATGCGATCACCAGTGCTGTGATGACCTGGTGGCTCCGACCGCTAAGTAGCCTCAGCATCCGTACAGCGTCGCTGTCATCTATCGGTTTTCCCAGCAGATAACTGTCTACTGATACAACCGTATCGGCTCCTATCACCAGCCGACCAGGGCAGTCGCCTGCTACATCCACGGCTTTGAGCCGGGCGGCCTTCAGGGCAAAACACGCTGCTGTGTTGTCCGCGGTGTCTATGCCACTAGCATCCTGAGTTTGACGCCCTGTCGCAGTGTCCAGTTCCTGTTCGGCAGCGCTTGTGCGGACGACAAACGGCAGCCCGGCCTGTCTCATGATATCACGGCGCCGGGGCGACGCGGAGGCCAGTATCAGGGGCTTGCTCAGTGCCTCCTGGAAGTCGGTCGGAGGCCTGACGGGTCCGGTTGAGATGCTCATGGTGCGGCCTCTCACTGCCTTCCGGTGCGCAAGATACTGATGAGTAGCCAGGTGCCTAGCAGAGCACCGGCCACCAGATACGCGGTGGTTAGGATGCTGGCTATGGGATTGTCTGAGTCTGAGCTGGAGGCCAGCAGCGCCGATGACAGTATGATCGCTGATATCAGTATGGCCGCTGAAAGTCGGGTCACGATGCCATCGATTCTACGTAGAGGACGGTCCAGGTTCTCATGGTTGACACGTATCAGCAGCCGTCCCGAATTTGTCAGGGCCAGAGCTTGATTGACTTGCCGCGGCAGCAGGCGTACATGGCGCAGCAACTGCCGGCCCAGTCTCATGCCCTGGCGCGCAAGGTTGTGTGGGTGCAGCTGGCTGATGAACATCCGCCTGATCATCTCTTCAGCGATGCCCTCGTACTCGAACTCCGGATCCAGTTGCAGGCACAGCCCTTCACTGACCACTACTGCTTTGGCCATCGAGGCGAACGCAGTAGGCACCACCAGGTCGTGTTGCATGATCAGCTTGAGCAATTCCTGCAGGATGTGGCCGATGCCGACATCCGAGCTGCGATGCAACTGACCATACATCTGCATCAGGCGGTCTATGCTGTGCTCCAGCAGGTCTGTGTCCACATCCTGCTCGGCTACACCGATGTCCATCAGTATGTCGGTCACCTGGGTGGCATCACCGTCAAACCAGGCCCATAGCATCTGCACGATGGCGGTTCGCAGGCCCTCGCCGATGGTCGTAGCGTAGCCGCTGTCGAGCAGAGCGATGGTGCCATCGGCCATGAACAGCACATTGCCACCGTGTGGATCGGCATGGAAGTAGCCGTCCAGCATCAACTGATGCATCATCATGCGGGCTACATTGGCAGCCGCTTGCTTGCGGTCCAGACCGTGTACCGCGAACGCCTCTTCATCATCAGCACGAAAGCCGTCTATCCACTCTACGGTGAGCACGCGGGTGGTGCTATAGCGGCTGTGCACCTCAGGTATTTTGACGAAGTCGAGCGCCTCCATTTGATGGCGGAAGCGCTCCGTGTTCTGCGCCTCGACACGAAAGTCCAATTCGTTGAGCAGATAGTAGCGGAACTCCTCGACCTGTCGAGAGGCGTGTTTGCGGCGCAGCCAGGCGTTGTGGCGCTCAGCGAACTCCACAGCTGCAGTCAGGATTTGCAGATCGGTGCGGCAGGTGTCTTCGGCCTCGGGGCGCTGAATCTTGACGGCGACCAATTCACCCGAGTGCAGGCGGGCCCGGTGCACCTGCGCCAGAGAGCCGCATGCTACCGGTTCTTGCTGGAACTCTGCGAAAAGCTCGTCCACATCGGCGCCCAGCTCTTCGATTATGACTTGCTGGACCTGGCTAAGCTCACACGGGCCGACTCGATCCTGCAAAATTCGCAGTTCGGCCACATACTCATGTGGCAGCAAGTCGCTACGAGAACTGAGCATCTGGCCGAGCTTGACCGCAGTTGGCCCCAGCTCTTCCAGTGCCATGCGCAGCCGCACCGGTGCCTCGAGTTTGGCTGTCTCCGGGTCAGGAGTGCCGGTGATGCTGTCAGGCAGAATTCGTTCCAGCCGATCGAGGATGGAAGAGAATCCGAAACGGACCAGCACGCTGGTTATGTGGGCCAGGCGGGCAGGCCAGTGTTCAGGGCGGCGGACGGCTCGGTCGCTGCCTGATTTGCCTTCACTGTATGATGTTGAGTCCTGCTCCACAGTTGGAGCACCTGCCCTCTGAGAGACAGTCGGGTCGCGCCTGGAAGCCGCTGCGGCTGACTGCCACCGCATCGCAGGACGGGCAGCGGGTGTCGGTTGTGCCATCCAGGTGCAGATTGCCGATGTATACGAACTTCAGTTTGCTAACTGCGATCTCATGAGCGCGTTTCAGGGTGGCGGCCGGTGTGGACGGGGCATGGAAGTCATGGGCAGGCCGATACGCGGAGAAGTGTACCGGCATGTGCTCCGACAACCCTGCAGCCCAATCCACGAGAGTCTCTATCTGCTCGTCACTATCGTTTTCGCCCGGTATCAGCAGATTTGTGATCTCCACATGACAGTGGGCCATAGCGGCTTCCACCGTATCTCTGGGATGCTGTGCGCGCCCGCCGCACAACCTGCGATAAAACTCATCGTCCATAGATTTTATGTCCACATTCATAGCGTCAAGATGAGGCAGAAGCGCCTGGAGCGGTTCGCTTTCGACGATGCCGTTGGTGACCAGCACGTTTTTCATGCCCTCCGCAGCTACCAGCGGAGCCGTGTCGGCCAGATATTCGTATGATATGAACGGTTCGTTGTAGGTGTAGGCGACACCCAGGTTGCCCTGTGGCCTGCAGTTGACGGCCATTTCGACCAGCTTTTCGGGGCTGATATACTCGCTAAGCGGACGGCCCTGGGATATCTGCCAGTTCTGGCAGAAGCTGCAGCTCAGGTTGCACCCGAAGCTTCCCACTGACAGGATTGGCCTGCCCGGGTAGAAGTGGTACAGCGGCTTTTTCTCGATGGGGTCAAGCGCCAGAGAGGTGACCTGGCCGTAGTTGGCAGAGTAGAGAGTACCCTCGTGGTTTTCTCTTGCCCCACACAGCCCTGTCTTACCCGGGCGAATTCGGCAATGCCAGGGGCACAGTAGGCACTCGACATCCTGCTGGCTCAGGTTGCGGAAGTAAGAGGCTATGTGTAGATCGTCGCGGTCCATAGGCTGGAACTCCAGGTGGAGCATGTATGGTCTAGGTGGCGCCATGTCGCGGTACGATGTGCTATACCGGCGCTCACTGGGCGACCATTTCTGGGGCCATGTACTCCGGTATCACCGTGAACCCTTCCAGACAGGCGTCGCTGACATATCGCCTTCGGGCGCAGTTGCGCCATCTGTAGCTGCAGCCTGGTGGCTGGCCGTGTCGACACAGCCTTACAGTGACACAATTTTATGGCGGCGGCCCGAGGGCTAAGCGCGTTTCCGGTGTCCTCAGATGGGGTGAGGTTGACCGGGGCGGTATGAATAGCAGGTTCCGGACAGCGCACAGGCCTAAACACAGGTCGCCAGCCGTCAGATGCAGCGGTCGATCTGCCCGCTATTCTCCGAACGGTGGCTCGTTCTGTATTTCTGTGATGAGTGCATCGGCTGCTGCCACCTGTGCATCGGTGCCCTCGACCAAAAGACGTGCGGCTCCCTCTGCACCACAGACCCCGCCCGAACCGATCTGGTGGCATTCCGCGCCGGTCAGAAGTTTGAGGGCCTCCAGCTCGGTGACGATCTGCCCTTCCATTATCCACAGGCTCGGTATGTGCGGTTTGCTCAGCTCGGGCATAGCAGCGAGTTTGCGTGCGGTGTCTCGCAGTGAACCGGCCACTTGCTTTTCCAGGCCGATGGGTATGATTGCATGCAGTCCACGTCCATATACGGGGCCTGCAAGTGCGCCCCAGGTGCCGCCAGCGGGGTGTCCGACCAGCAGACCGGCGCAGCCAGCAGCATAGTCTAGCGCGTTGGCGCCCTTGATGACGATATCACCGGCACTCATCATGGGAGCTGCCTTCTTCACGCCCAGGCCAAGCACTGGTGCGCCATTTTTGAAGACTACTTCCTCCATCTGGCCGGAGAAAACTTCACTGGTATCTACATCAGGTGGTGTGGTTTTCCCCAGACAGTAGGCGCCCTTATCTATCGGCCGACCGAATAGCTCTTCGAGTATGTAGGCGTTTGTGGTGCCCTTGCCTACTGCAATCATACCCTGTTGCATAGCTGTTTGTACACAGTCCATCTGGGCGACCGCTTTGGCGATGAGCCGCTTGCCGGCTGCCACGGTCACCACGTAACTCCTGATACATCTGTCACTCACAATCCTCACTCCAGCGCTTGTGATGCAGTGCAAACCGAACGCAGGCAACTGCAAAAGTATATCAGTTGGTGAGGTGTGTTGGCAAGCCACAACGTAGATGGTCTCGGTTGCTACAGCCGAGTTTGCTTGCTCGCTGGCGCCCTCATGCATCATGAGTGAGTACCGCATAGCAAACACAGGGCCTGCGGAGATGCAGGCCCTGTGTCGCTCAGCTTGAGCCCGGTAGTGTCTCTAGCTGTTGATGATGCACTCCAGATGGGCCGCGGTATCGCGCACAAACTGCTCGGGGTACTGTGGATAGGAGCTGAGTTCGGCGGTCAGATAGTCATTGTAGCCGACTCCGCGCAGGGCATTCATCACTCGCGGATAATCCACACTGCCTGTCAGCAGGGGTACGAAATCCCGCTTGGTGGTGTTGAAATCCTTGACATGCACCTTCACGATGCGCTCTCCCAGGATGTCAATCCACTGGTGAGGGAAGCCGTAAAGCAGGATGTTGCCCACATCGAAATAGGCTTTGATCAACTGATGCTCGAAGCTGTCCACATAATCCCGGAACTCCACAGGGCTCAGGAGGAACTTGTTCCAAACGTTCTCAAGAGCCATGGTGACACCGAACTCTTCGGCGGTGGGGAGGATCTCACGAAGGCTTTTCTTAGACAGGTCGAGAGCCGCTGCGTATGAGACATCTTCAGTTACGACACCGGGTACGACCAGGACAGTGGTGACGTTCGCCCAGCTTGCCACCTTGATAGCGTGTTTGATGCCCTCCACGCCATCAAGGCGAATATCTTCATCAGTGCTCGACAGTGGCAGCTTCCAGTGGCTACCGGCCATCACGCTGTGGACCTCCAGGCCCAATTCGACAGCAATTTCAGCCACTTCTTCGGTTTCCTGCTGAGTGTCGAAGGTAGGGAATTCGATTCCGTCCAGACCTGCATCCTTGGCAAGCTTCAGCCGATCACGGACGCTGAGCTTTGCAGGCAGACTGCTGTAACACATCGCTTTTTTCACTACACCGCCTCCAGTGTGTGAATGGTAGTTGGTACGAGAAAAGCTTCTTCGAAAAAGACCGCATGTCCTCCTGCATGGCATAGTGGATTTCGCCGAATGGAGGAGCTATTGCGCTTGTACGAGCTTCACATCACACCGCATTAGCAACCGATATAGTGCATGATCGCTGCATTTTCAGGTGGGGTGAGGACCTATGTATTATGGCAGAGGCTGAATATATACCCTCCACCGTCGTCCATGATGCTGATATTGCCTTGCTTTCCTGCCGGACCTGCTCCGGAGAGCTGAAGAGTAGAGTCTGTTGGCTATCCATGCCACCCATGAAGATCAAATCATCTCCGAATCCGCATTTGTCTATGTCACATGGTCGCCATAACCACCATGACCATTCGGTGGCAAGACAGGCTGCAGGACCTGGGAAGTACGCGGGAGCAGTAGAAGCAAACAAGAGCCCATGCAAATTCTGCATGGGCTCTTGAGTTTTGTCGGTGTAGCTTGCAGCATTTGCACCGCACTCAGTCATCAGCGGCCTAGAATGGCAACAGGGTGATGGATTGCGAGACGAGCGCAAATGCGATTGATAGCATCGAGACCAGCCCCATACCACATGCCAGTCCGGCATATAGTACTGGAGGCCACAGTTTCCAGTTTTCCTCTCCAAATCGCTTGCGCATGTAGTAGCGTCCGATAAGTGCGCCGAGCATCTCTGGGAAGATGTAGTGGGGCATGGTACTCAAGCCACGGATGAAGCCGTAGATGAGCAGTACCGGTGCGTTGAAGAAGTTGAGCACCCAGTATGTGACCAGCCCAAAGCCCAGGCCTCCGACCATCAGCCACGGCTTGATGGCGCGCTGGAACATCTCGACATGCCCACCCTCGGAAGTCGCCGAGTACCACAGCCACTGCTGCAGGGCGGTGAAGTCCCAGAATTTCTGGGCGTAGGGATACTGCACACTGGGGATGGGGTTGAGCCGCCATATGTAGCTCCAGAATAGGAAGCTGCATATGATTATGATCGGGAAGGTGAGCGCCTCGGCCTTCAGGATGGACGTGAACTTGGTGCCGGTGAGCTCAACTTCGCGGAATTTCTGACTGGTGGCGCCATAGTTTGACAGCGGGATTGGGGCGAACCAGATGTCTACGCCCTTGTAGCCGCTGAAGATAAACGTGGCCTCTCGTATCATCGGGAAGGAGATGAACTGGCCGGTCAATCCGATCATGCGTGCATTGATGTAGGATTGGAACGGTGTCCATATGTAGCCGTACACCAGGATGAACACGATCGGGAAGTCCGGAACCAGTATCCGGCACAGGATGACATAGCCGGTGGTGGCCAGGAAAAACAGGGCTATGCACCAGTAGACGTTGAAGTCGCCGCGATCGTGTTTTGGTTTGCCGAAGCCCAGAGCACCGCTGGTCTCACCGCTCCGCCGCGCTTCCATATACTGCGTCCAGCTCTTGTACATGCCGATGAACGCAACAGAGAAGGCCGTGCCGATCCCGAACGACAGCCAAACGTCAATCTGTGTTGCCCACAGAGTTCGGGTAGACTCCATGCCCGGTCGCCAGGTCGGCATGTGGCCGGTTTTCTGGATGATGGGGTTTACGAGCAGGGTGGCGGCTGCACCTGCGAACGAGCCGGCGACCATCCAGAAAGGCAGGACAAATCCCAGGAAAATCATGGAGATGTTGGTGCCTATGCCGGTAGGTGCTGACGGCAGTATCGATTCAGTGCCTGCGGTGAAATCAATCCACGGTATAGGCAAGATGGAGACCGGCTGGACGAGCATGACGCCGGTGATCGTCGGCAAACCTACGTATATGAAGCCAAAGCCGATACCGATCATCGCGCCGATCGAGAAAAGTCGCCATCGCCAGGTCTCTTCCTTGCTGGATGCCTCGGCCAGAGCGGTTGCGCCCTGTGCGGTGATTGGAGCCAGCGGATATGGAAGCTTCTCACCATCGGACATCAGCCGATACAGCACATATCCGAAAGTGAACCACGCCACCCGAGAAAAAATCTGGGTGGCCAGCATGACCACAATCGCCGGTCCCCAGTCACGGTGGACAAAAGTCCGCTCACGGATCGCTGCCGACTCTGTCGGCGGCGTGACCCAGTTGGGGACTTGCTCTCCCAGGCCTCCGGGGGCCACGGCGCGCAAAAATGAGTTCCAGATGAGCCCGGCAAACGGCCCACCAGAAAGCGCCAAACCTCCGGTCATCGCTGTCAGGCCACCGGCGATGTAGTAAAGCACATACACTTCCTGCCTGGTGAGGGTGGTCAGTGACCGTCGTGCCACCTCTGTGAACAGGATGATGGTAGTCCATTCGGCTGCCGGTCCCATGGTCTGGCCTGCGACCAGCCCCAGGTAAATGGATCCGGGCATCATCACGAAACCGATGAAAAGTGCGCCGATGATGGTCTTCCAGCCGAAGCCGTCCCGATACTCCTCGGGCGCCTCCATCAGGTCTCGGTATTGCTGTAGCTCTTCTATCTCTCGCATTCTGGCCATTGACGTACTTGCTCCGCCCTACTTTGATTGCCGCGAAAGTGTCGTCAAGCATACTACATCCGCCACTTTCCTGCAACCGGCGGCGGATTCCTTCTCTTGCGCTGAAATTATCTGTCACGGGATAGCTATATGCCATGCCATCCGATGATTGCGCTGTATCTGGCATGTGTCGTGAACCAATTCGCCCTCGATATCAATTAGTCCTTCCTGCAATTGTATGAGATTTTGCCACGGATACAATTGATGACAGCTAGGCAGGCCCTGTGCTCGATTTCTTCGGTTCTCGGGCTGAAATCGGATGCCGATAGCGAGCCCTGTATCAGTATCAGTCAACAATCAACCGCACATCGCGGGCCGTGAGCTGCAATTGTCGCTTGCCCTGTGCAACATGCTGGAGGTGGAGATGCCTAGCATATAGTCTCACACCGGTTTACCTGCAACCGTGTTCACTGCTGCAAGCGGTGTCCGGGCAACCTCGCAAGATGGAGAGATCCCGGAGCTCTTACCCCCGCATTGGGCCCCAAGCGACATCTGCTGACGATTCACGAAAGCCTAATGCCACAGTCGTCGATCTGCGCTCAAATCAGAATTGCCCGATATAACTGGAGACAACAAGCAGGAAGTCAGAACGTCTATGGTGAAAGTAGCGCGGCAAATCATATCGTGGACTTCCATCAGTATTGGTGGAAGGGGGAATGGACGAGTGCACAACGATAAGTCGTCAGGCGATTGCAGGGAACCTCGCAATATTTTGGTGATAGGTGGCAGCGGCTTTCTCAGCGGTACGATCGCCAGAAGTGCAGTAGCCGCGGGGCACCGTACGTGGGTCGTCACACGCGGTCAGCGACCTGTACCCGAAGGCGTCACCAGCCTCATAGCTGACCGACATGACCGTGACGCCTTTGCGGCCGTGGTGGCCGCCGAGAACACCCACTGGGATGCGGTGATAGACTGCATCGCATATGAACCGGAGGACATGCGCCAGAACCTGGACGTGTTGAGCACCCTGGCCTCGCAGCTCGTCTTCATCTCCACTGATTTTGTGTTCGATCCGACGCGCCGCAGCTTTCCTCAGCCGGTGGAGGCGCCGTATACCGAACTCGATGACTACGGGGGCAAGAAGCGCCAGTGTGAACTGCTACTTCTCGACGGCGACACCGGCGCCATGGAGTGGACCATCCTGCGCCCGTGTCACATCTACGGCCCCGGCTCGCAGTTGGGCTGTCTGCCGCTGCACGGCCGCGATCCGGACCTGATCCGACGAATTCAGCTCGGTGAGACGCTACGGCTGGTCGGCGGCGGCCACTTCCTCCAGCAGCCGATCTTCGTCCGCGACCTGGCTGCCATTGCCCTCAGCGCGATCGGCAACAGCCGGGCTTTCGGGCAGATTTACTGCACCGCGGGCCCGGACATCATCGAATCGCGTCGCTACTACGAGATCGTCGGCGAGGTGTTGGGGCTCCAGGTGAGCATCGAAGAGGTGCCGGTCACGCAAGCGCTGGCAGATGACCCTACCAGACTGCCGTTCTACTGCCATCGCATCTACAGCCTCGACCGGTTTGCTGAGCATGGGCTGCACGTCCCCGCAGTTCCCATCGAAGACGGTTTGCGTGAGCACACAGAGAGTCTGCTGGCCGCGGCCTCGACACAACAAAACTGAGAGCACTCTGGTAGGCAAGCGAATCTCTGGGACGGGTAAAACTGGGCTTGCGCGCATGGGCTGCACGTCCTTGCAGTTCCTACTCGGCGACGGTCTGCGAGAGCACACAGAGGGACTGCTGACTGCGGCCTTGGCACAGCAAAACTAAGAGCACTCTGTTAGGCAAGCGAATCTCTGGGACGGGTAAAACTGGGCTTGCGCGCATGAGCTGCACGTCCTTGCAGTTCCTACTCGGCGACGGTCTGCGAGATCACACAGAGGGACTGCTGACTGCGGCCTCAGCACAGCAAAACTAAGAGCACTCTGTTAGGCAAGCGAATCTCTGGGACGGGTAAAACTGGGCTTGCGCGCATGGGCTGCACGTCCCTGCAGTTCCTACTCGGCGACGGTCTGCGAGATCACACAGAGAGTCTGCTGGCTGCGGCCTTGGCACAGCAAAACTGAGAGCACTCCGGGAGGTAAGCGAAGCTATGGGACAGATAAAATTGGGCTTGATTGGGCTGGGCAAGTGGCCCCGCGAGGCGTATCTGCCGAACCTGGCCGAGATGGATCGGGCACAGGTAGTCGCTGTGGCGGCAGCAAGCGAACAAACGCGTGAGTATGCCCGCACTCAATTCGGTGACGGCCTCACCACGTATGCGGATTATCGGGACTTGCTGCAGGATGACAGTATCGAAGCGCTGATGATTGCGGTGCCTAACCCGATGCACGCGCAGGTGGTGCAGGAGGCAGCGGCAAGCGGCAAGCATCTGTTCTTCGAGCCGCCAATCGGGCTTGATGAGCAGGAGATTGCCGACACGCTGGCGGCACTGGAGCAGACCGCTGCCGTGGTGCAGATAGACCATGAGATACGCTATACGCCGGTGATGATCGAGCTGCAGCGCCGACTTGCCGACGGCCAGATAGGCGAGCCGCTGATGGCTGCAGTCAGGCTGGGTACTGACTGGGGTATCGGTGAGGGCTGGGGAGAGAGCGTGGAAAGCCAGGGCTTTTTCCTGTGGCTGGGCTGTTGGTATCTGGACATGCTCGATTGCGTCTTCTCCGTGGCGCCGCAGCGGGTTGATGTCGTCGGCGGACGGGCTATGAACGGTGCGCTGATGGACCACGGCTGCGCGGTGCTGCAGTACCCGCAAGGCTTTAGCGGCGTGCTTGAGTTCAGTCTGGTCAATCGCTCGGGTGAGGATTTCAGCATCCACGTGTGGGGCACTGAGGGGGAGATGTGGGCTGAGGTGTGGCAGGGCACACTGCGATGGCGTACCGGTGAACAGTGGCAGGAGACAGTGGCCCCTTGCCATCAGCCGCCGCATGGGTTTGCCGGCATGTACGAATCTATCGCAGGCTTCATCGGGGCGATAGATGAGCAGGTGCCAGTCGTAGCCGATTTGGATGTGATCCGCCGGGTTCATCAGGCCGCGCTTGCCTGTAGTCGCTCCGAGAAAAACGGACAAGGCATGGCTGTGACGGAGCTGTAGAGCATCTGGGACGTCTCTACAAGCAGACCTTCTTGTTGGCGCTGGAGTACCTTCGGCGATGAGCGGTGTGGCCTGCATTTCATCGTCGACTGCAGACAGAGCAAAACACTGATGCGGTAGGCGTGACGCCACTCGCATGATGAGACACGTGCACCCTGCCGGGGATGTTTTTGGGGTGTGCACAACGCATGAATTATGGAGAGAAAGCACATGATGTTTGACGCTATATTCGCTGATTTGCAGGAGATTGTCAGGCAGCGGCTGGAGCCGTGGCCGCTGCAGCGAGAAGGCTTTCACTGGGCGGGCTACACCTATGACCATACCCTCAGGGTGGTCAACCTGGCACTGCACATGGCCCGACAACTGGACGCTGACACGGACGTGGTGCGTTTTGCGGCGCTGCTCCATGACATCCGCAAGGATGCGGGCCGAGATCATGCACAGGTAGGAGCCGAGGAGGTGCGCCATCTGCTGACCGACCGCGGCCTGCCCGACGATTTCGTAGCAGCGGTCGCAGGCGCTATCGAGTGCCACTCTGGCAGCAACAGCCCTGAGCATCCGGTGGAAAACCTGTGTGTCGGTGATGCAGACCTGATTGATGCCAACTTCGGGTTGGTTGGCACCTGGCGTTTCATCACGATCCGAAGCGGGCGGGGCGAAGACCTCGATGGCACCATCCACGCCATGGCCGAGTGGCTGCCAAAAAAGGACGCCCTTACGGATCTGCTCAACACCAGCCTGGGTAGGCAGATCGCCATGCAGCGGTCTGCGGTGATGCGCCGGTTCTGCCAGGAGCTGGCCGTGGCGCTGGAAAACGGACACGAAGACGACAGTCCGCTATGGCTGGCGCGCTATATCCATGACCACTCAGACACGGGGCGGCTGCAGCAGCAACTGACCGCACTGAACGGGGGCCTCCCTGGCAGTCACCGCTATCCGGCTTCGGTCGCACCGGCTCTGCAAATCCTGCATGACGAGGTCGCCGGGCGCCAGTGAGTGGCTGCGACAGGGCGAGTGGTGCAACTGATGCGGCAAATCTGCCCCCCACGTTCGTGCGTCGAGAGAGATGGCCGACACGATGTAGCCATACAGCGTCTGCTTGAGGGACGGCCAGCGCGTTGCCAGTGTGGTCTCAGCCCTGCCGGCCCAGCAGTGTGCGTTTCGAACGCGTGTACTGTAGCTGCAAGTCCGGGCTTTCGTCAGCGATGAAGGCACGGGCCAGGGCGATGTCCTCTTGCGCCTCCTCAGGGCTCATGCAGCCGATGCACACCGTATGGCGCGCGTCCAGATGGCGGTAGACAAAACTCAGCCCCGTCGGTGGCATGATGCGTCCGGCCCCCAGTGGCTTGATGGCGATGACTGTATGTTGCGCACCGTTGATCACGCGCTCCATCCAGTCGGTTTCCACTGCGCACAGAAAGCCCGTGGCGTTGAACGGCTGTATATAGGCCTCCACATCGTAGCCTGCTGCGTCGCTCACGGTGATGACCTCAGGGCGATGAGTAGACCAGCCGGGGATCATGCACAGCTCGCGGATGAGAGTTGTGATCTGCTCGGCGCCGTCTATCGTGCTGGCTGCTATGTTCAGGTGCGCATCAGTGTATGAAGTATGAGGCATGCACACCGCGACACCCAGATCGGCGGACAGGCGGATGCCGTCGAGCAGTTCGGCCAGCGTCTCTCCGCCGGGAGTAGCTATCCAGTGCATGTGATGACCGCTGCGCTCCAGTTCGTCCAGGGCTGCGCGCATGGTATCGGTTGGCATCGAGACCGTGCCGTTGATGCCTTCTTCCGCCATCGCGTGCATGACCTCGACGATGCGATCGAGAGTGAAGTAGCGCCGTAGCCAGGCGCTGCGAGCCTCGGATATGTGAGAGTACCCGAAAAAGCTGTTCGTGCCGCACAGCAGACGCGAGACTTGCAGCTCCCCAATACTGGTCATGGGGAACTGGTTGATTTGCTCAGTCACGTTGCGGTCATCTCCTCATCTGCAGGTACCATGGGTAGTCGCCGGGTTTTGGTGCAGCGGAGTGTCGTACTGTATGTGTCTTGTGATGCAGGCTTCAGATTTGGGGCCACTCGAAAACCACGCCCAGCGTATCATCGCGCTGGCGGTCAAGTCTGCTGTACACTTCCGGAGCCTGAAACGGATCGAAGCGGTGGGTGATCAGGCCGTCCAGGTTCATCTGGCCGCGCCGTAGATAGTCCAGCATCAGTACGGTTTGACGCTGCGGGGTCCAGTGGGCATGACGCGGTGGCAGAAAATAGCTGCGACTGCCAAGTAGCTTCACCTGTCGGTTGAGTATGTCGTGCGTGAGCCGCTGACGAGACGGGTGTGGGCAGTCACCGATGAGCATCACCTTGCCGAAGTCGCGAGTCAACGGCAGGGCCATCTCCAGCACATCGTGATGGCCAGTTACGTCATAGACCACGTCAGCGAGCCGACCGTCAGTGTGCTCCAGTACGAACTGCCGCGCATCGGTTACGCTGCCACAGAAGGCTGCCGTAGCTCCTCGATCGCGCACTGCCTCCACGCGCATCTGCACAGGGTCTACCACCATCACCTGACGCAGGCCCATCGCGCCCAGGTAGCGGGTGACTAGCTGCCCCAGCGGCCCGAGGCCTATGACTACCGCGGTATCGCCCATCTCGTGCTCCACCAGGCGTATGCCGGTCTGAGTTATGACGCCTAGCACCAGCCATACCGCCTGCTCATCGCTGATGTCATCCGGCAGGTTTCGCGCCCATATCTGCTCAGTAGTGAGATTGCCGTACTGGCGATGGGACAGGATAGAACAGATACGGTCCCCCTCACGCAGGTCATCCACACCCTCACCGACCTCCACCACGTGGCCGACAGAGCAGTAGCCGGGCCACAGTGGGTAGTGGATGTACTGTTCCCAGTTGGTGCCCGGATCGCACTGACCGCGATAGCAGATGAGCTCAGTGCCGGTGCTGACGAGGCTCACTGTCGTGCGAAAAGTCACCTCACCCCGCCCGAGAGCACTGACCTGCTCCTCTACGAGTTCCACTTGCCCGGGGCCGGTGAAGATGATCGTCGCAGACTGCATCGTCGGACAGTCTCCTTCATGCAGCGACATGGTTTGGGTGCGGATGTGCTACCACACTCTACTTGCGCCGTATAGACGGCATCGTATATCGGTGGTGATCTTCCAGGTATGATTTGGCGACAGCAGCCCGGCTGTCGGGCAGTCTGGGAGAGAAGCGCTCTGGCAGCACCGCCATCTGGGCACACCGCATCGGCGCCTCGCGCAGAAGCCTCGGTGTCTGGTCGAGATTTGCCGCCACTTCTCCCACTGTGCAGTTGCTCTGAACGGCTGCCAGTGTGGTCATGGTGCCACCGTTCCCGGGTGTAGCAGATGGTATAGTCAGCCCGGTATCCCGGCGATGCGGAAGAAGTTCTCCATGAAGCGCTTGCCGTCGGAGTAAGCATCACACCATGCTTCAGGATGGAACTGGGTGCTGTACATGATCCGCTTCCCGTGGCGCATAGCCTGTATCTCACAGTTGTCGTTGCGCGCCAGATGCACAAAGCCATCAGGGAGCTTTTTCACTTCAGCGGCATGGGATTGGCGCACCATCATGGTGCCATCAAAGCTTTCGAAAATCGGATCATCTGCCAGGATTTCTACCTGCCACATGCCGTATTCCTTGTACTGACCCGGGTGGTATGCCGGGTTCAGATCGGGCTCGCCGGGTTCGAGTTTGCGCATGTGACTGTTCGACAACTGGTCCACCTGTCGCAGATCGTTGTTGCAGCAGTGGCCGATCAATTGATGGCCGCCACAAGCCCCGAAAATCGGTACATCGCTGCCTGTGATCACGTCCGATATGCCGATCATGCGGTCGGTCGGCCACTCAGACCAGGGCACTGAGGTGCCGCTGATGAAAATCGCGCGGATGGGTAGTCGCTGCACCAGTTCAGGATTGACCTGGCTGTAGTGCTGCACCAGGACCGGCAGGTCGGTCAGGCTTTCGAGCTTGCACTTGAGATCATGATGGCCCGAGGAAGTTTCATAAGTCTCACCTATGCGTTGCAGCGATACGAGCAGTATCACAATCTTGACCTCCGGAGTTTGATTTCGTTTGATTCGGTTTTCTACTCTATATTTATGTAGTCTATCTAATCTATCAGCCCCGCTATGCGTAAGAAATTCTGCATGAAGCGTTTGCCGTCCGGGTACAGCTCATCGTGCCACCGTTCGGGATGAAACTGGGTGCCATAGATGGGGCGGTCGCGGTGGCGCATGGCCTGGATTTCACAGTTGTCGTTGCGCGCCAGGTGGATGAAGTCCGGTGGCAGTGTTTTCACCTCGCAAGAGTGCGACTGGGTCACCGCCAATTTGCCTTCGAAGCCCTCGAAGATCGGGTCCTGCTGGACGATTTCGACTTCGAAGACGCCCTGCTCGAGAAACATACCCCAGGGCCGGTCAACCATGCTCACCGCCTCCCCGGGCCCCAGAGGCCGCATGTACTCATCCTCCAGCCGGTCCACCTGCCGAAAATCATCTGCGTTGAAGAAAAAGCCGAGCAGTTGATGTCCTGCGCAGGCGCCATGTATAGGCAGAGTGGTGTCCATCACCACATCGTACAGGCCATCGAGTTTGCGACACTTCGCATTTGGCCACGGGCAGCCTCTACCGCTGAGGAAGATGGCCTTGAGCGGCAGACTGTCTACCAGTGCGGGAGTGATCTGGCTGTAGTGCTGTAGAAGTGCGGGGGCATCGGTCAGCTTTTCGAAGGTGCGCTTGACTTGAGTGTGGGCACACCTCTCATCATACTCCTCAACGCTCGCCATCGAAACCACGAGTATCACGGGGCATTCTCCTTGTCTGGCACAAGTGACTGATCACCCTGCCATTTCCTCTGGCGCCATCCTCTATCCTGCTTTGGCAGGTATGTCTCATGCGATGGGGAATTAGCCTTGCAGAGAGTCAGGTGAAATCCACTCGTGGCGATGGCATGACGCGGCTGAAGGAGTGTATACGTGAGCGCAGGCAGTCTACGGATAAAACAGAAGTTGCAGGCCGGCAAACCCGTCATCGGCACCATGTTCTCGCACCTACACGGGCCGGCGGCATGTCGCGTAGCTCAGCGTTGTGGCTTTGAGTTCGTCATCTTCGATACCGAGCACTCGCGTCCGGGGGTCGAGACGCTTTCGTGGCTGTTTCAGGCCGCGCGCGATATCAGCCTGCCTGCCATCGTGCGGGCTCCGGCCTTCGAGGGGCAGTGGCCGACGCGCTATCTGGACCTGGGTGCAGCAGGCAATCTGATCCCCCGTGTTGAGACGCCGGAAGAGGCTGAGGCGATTGTGCGGATGCTCAAGTATCCGCCTGAGGGTGCGCGAGGGTGGGGCTCGGGCGGCGCGCTCGATGACTACAGCCGCCCGGCTGATCCGGACTATCCTGCGCAGGCCAACGCAGCCAACCTGGTGGTGGTGCAGCTAGAAACCCGGGCAGGCTGGGAGGCGCGTGATGAGATCTTCAGTGTGCCGGGAATTGACGCATCGTTTATCGGCCCCAACGATCTGTCGCTGTCGCTGGGTCTGCCTGCACAGTATGAGCATCCGAGTGTAGTTCAGGCTATGGATGACATCTTCGAGAGCGCCGCCGCTCATGGAGTGGCGCCGGGCATGCACTGTTTCGATATCGAAAGCACCACCAACTGGCTCAAGCGAGGGGCGCTGTTTATGGCGTTCTCATCCGACCTGTGGCTGATGGCTGACGCCGCCCACAGTGGTCTGCAGGCCATCCGCACAGCCGTGAACATGACATGACCGAACAAGGAAAAGCTGAATTGATGAGCACACACAATCGCGTACTGATTAGCGCAAAAGCTTTCATAGATCACCCCCAGTACTTTGCACCGCTGGCCGATGCCGGTTACGAGATCGGCATCTGTGAAGAGGGCCCACTGTCGGCAGAGCGCCTGATAGAGCTGCTCCCTGGCCATATCGCGGCTATCGCCGCCATGGACGACTACAACGCACAGGTCATGGCACAAGCATCAGACTTGCGCGTCATCTCCCGGTGGGGGGTGGGCATAGACAACATAGACCTGGATGCCGCCACACGACATGGTATCGTGGTATGCAACACTCCGGGCATGGTGACCAGTGCGGTGGCCGACATGACCTTTGCCCTTATGCTCAGTCTGGCCTACGACATACCGGCGGCAGCAGAGCGTGGGCGCAAGGGACACTGGGTGCAGGAGAAAGGTGCTGACTTTTTTGGGGCCACTCTGGGCATCATAGGATTTGGCAGCATCGGCCAGGCAGTGGCATATCGCGCACGAGGCTTTGACATGCGGGTAGTCGCCTATGACCCGTACGTGGATGTGACGCAGGCGGCGAAGCTTGGAGTGAAGCTTACAGACCTGAGCAGCGTCATCCAGCAGGCCGACTATCTGACACTGCACTGCAATCTAACTGAGGACAACTATCATCTCATCGGAGCTGAACAGCTGGCCGAGATGAAGCCGAACGCGTTTCTCATAAACACGGCTCGAGGCGGCCTGGTTGACAGCGCCGCACTGCTCGATGCCCTGCGGGCGGGGCAGATTGCAGGCGTGGCTCTGGACACACTGGAGCAGGAGCCACCTGATCCGGCCGATCCGATACTGTCAGCGCCCAGATGTCTCATAACTCCACACAATTCGTTTTACAACGAAACCTCAGTGCGGCTGGTGAACACCCAGGTGGTGCAAAACGTCCTCGACGTGATGGCCGGGCGCCGGACACAATTCGTGCTCAATCCAGAGACACTGCGGTAGCCCGGGCTTCAGATTTCGTGGTAGTGTGAACCTGGCTAGAGCACGCCTCATCATGGGGCTGCGCGGAGTCCAGTCTATAGTGTTCGGGTAGCTCAGCTTGCCCTATAGCATCGATTCCGTGTACACTTGTTCACATTCTCCGCAGGTAACTGGATACTTGCGAGGAACTATGCTCTGTAGCAGGTCAGAAACACGGCGTCAAATGTGCTAAGAGGAAAGGTGCGAGAGATGATCAAGATTGGAGACTGGCTGTCTGAGGGATGGGCGTTGATAAAGGATGACATCGTCACCTTTGCCGTGGCGGCCTTGTTGGTGGGGCTGATAGGAAGTCTCACACTGGGCATCTGTCTGCCGGCTCTCAGCGTCGGATTGTTCATGATGGTGTTCAAGAAAATGCGTGGCGAAACTATAGCTATCGGCGATGTTTTTCAGGGCTTTTCCAAGTTCGGCCCGGCTTTTGTGGCAGTTATAGTGCTTGCAGTTGCAGTAGGCTTAATCGGAGTGGTGCTCAATTTCATCCCGATCCTCGGGCAAATCGCCGCGAGTCTGCTTGGAGTGGTTGTCGGTGGGGCCATGTTCTACCTGCTCTGCTCCCACTTATCGCCACTACTGACATCAGCGGCATAGACGCGATCAAGGCTTCTTTGGAGAAGACCAAGCCGCAAATCGTCATGTATTCAGTCACCGCTTTTGTTTACAGTCTGGTTAGCGGTTTGGGAGCCATAGCCTGTTTCGTGGGTCAGTTTGTGACCTGGCCCTTGACGATAGCTGCGATGGCCCTGGCTTACCGCGACAACTTCGGCCTGCCGGGCACAGCGCCTGGTGCGCCCGCAGCGGCACCGGCGGCAGCCCCATCTGCTGCTCCCATGCCGCCGCAGGCACCACCTGCAGCGCCACCGCCATCGCCCGAGCCTCCAACCCCTGAGCCTCCGACACCTCAGCCGCCAGCTGGGCAGTAATGGCGCAGTAAGACGAGGCGCAGGCGCAACAGAGATCTGGAAAAAGTGATGCTTGCCGTCCACGCAGATGTGTGCTCCAGCACTATGCGTGGACGGCTATCTGTGTCTGGACGAGGCTCTGTTCACCGATTGCGCCGGCTCACGCCATTTGTCGCGTAACGAAAAGCAGCTTGAAATGGCAGTATGTGACAGCAAAAAGATAGGGCCGCAGGTCAGAACCGGTGCCTGGCTGCGTGAAGGCTGGGCGATTGTGCGTGGCGATTTGCGCACTTTTGCACCTGCGGCACTTCTGGCAGGGCTGCTGGCAGCCACTGTGATCCTCTCCGGCCCCATGCTTGTCGGCATGTTGATGATGGTGAACAGGCGACTGCGTGGCGAGCAAATCGCAGTGGACGATGTCTTCCTCGGTTTCAGCAAGTTTGTCCCCGCACTGGTGGCATCGCTGACCATCCTCGGTACTACTCTGGTGGCCCAGTTGCTGCTCGGTCTCACAGGAATTGGCGCAATCCTCATGCCCTTCGTAAACATCCTCATCGGTGGCATCACCTTCTACACATTTCAGATTATCGCCGCCACTGACGCCGATGGCATCACCGCCATCAAGCAGTCATGGGCGAAAGTCAGGCTGGAGGTAGGCACATATTGCCTGGCGAACCTCGTGTTCGATCTGGTATTTTATGCCGGATTTCTGCTGGCGCTTGTAGGTGCGATGATCACAGGCCCGGTCATGATCGCTGCCATGGCGGTGGCATATCGTGACCACTTCGAGGTACCTGAATCTCAGCAAGATACGGGCAAACCGGAAGTCCTGTTTCTGCCGGTGGAATCGGTTGCTGATGGTGCCAATACTGGTGACTGAGGGATGCTTTCGATGGGAGATATCCGAGTTGGTGTGATCGGCGTAGGACGTGGCTCGGGCTTTGCGCGAGGTGCCGGGACGCATCTGGGCATGGAGCTGGTGGCGCTGTGTGA
Source organism: candidate division WS1 bacterium (assembly GCA_012518355.1). Classification (GTDB taxonomy): domain Bacteria; phylum Armatimonadota; class Zipacnadia; order Zipacnadales; family UBA11051; genus UBA11051. The sequence continues at coordinate 54,304 of JAAYSP010000228.1, forward strand.
TACCTGGGAGGAAAAGCTGCAGGAGGTAGGCAAGCAATTCTCGGTCACCACTTATACAGACTATGATCGCTTCCTGGAGCACGATATGGACGCGGTCATCCTTGCCAACTACTTCCACCAGCACGCTCCGTATGCCATCAAGGCGCTGCAGGCCGGAAAGCACGTCATGTCCGAGACTGCCGCCTGTTCCACGCTTGCCGAAGGGGTGGCCCTCATCGAAGCGGTGGAAAAGAGCGGCAGGATCTATATGTTCGCCGAGAACTATCCGTACATGGTGTTCAATCAGGAGATGCGGCGGCTCCATCAGCAGGGCAAAGTCGGCACCTTCATGTATGGCGAAGGCGAGTACGTCCACTCGATGCATCCGGACAACACCAATCGGATATCCCCCGGAGTAGATCACTGGCGCAACTGGATCCCCGCGACATACTACTGCACTCATGCTCTGGCGCCCATCATGTATATCACCGACACTCGGCCCGTGTGGGTGAACGCACAGGTAATCACATACCCGAAGGATCACCTGACGCCGAAGATGACGGCAGTGCGCCATGACGCAGCGTCGGTGATTGTCGTGCGCATGGATAACGGTGCGGTGGCCAAACTGTTGCAGGTTAGTTTACGCGGCGATGGGGTGTGGGTGCGCATCCACGGTAGCCATGGGCTGATGGAGAACCTGCGCACCGGCGACAGCAACATGGTGCGACTTGTGCGAGAGCAGTACTGCGAGGAACGCACCGATCCCGGAGAGCAGATATACAGGCCTGACTTCCCCGTGCATCACGAGGAGGCCATGCGTGCCGGTCATGGTGGCGGCGACTTTTTCATGAACTACCACTTTGCTGAGGCCATACGCACCGGAAAGCAGCCCTACTGGGATGTGTATCGGGGTGTGGCCTGCTCGATCGTGGGGCCACTGGCATACCGTTCAGCGCTCAAGGGCGGCGACGGTGTGGCTGTGCCGGACCTGCGCAAAAAATCAGAGCGGAAGAAGTATGTGGCCGATGAGTGGACACCAGACCCTGCCAGACGCAAACGGGGCTATCCGTGGCCAAGCGTTGAGGGCGACATCAAACCGACGGCCAGGGCTCTCGCCTATGCCCGCAAAGTGTGGAAGTCTATAGGTTACGAAGAGCGGTAGAAATGCCTATATAGCTGTGCAGCTTTGCGGATTATGCGTGCGTACAATCCGCAGAAGTAGCATAGGATGACTGATCTGGAGCGTCTTCAGGCTGTGTACTCTAGATAGAGGCAGGATCGTGTCCCCACTTTCCGCTTCCTCGATGCGCCGAGGTGTCGCGTGCTCTCTGCACCCCCCATCATCTCCGCTACTGGTCACGCAGGGCATGTCCAGATGGATGGGTGGGCAGACCGATTGAGTGAGTTCGGTCATGTCGAGACTGATAGTGTTACTGGGGCACCACCGGCCGCTTTTCCTCGAGGTCGATATCGCCCTGCCTGCCACGGATCTTGAAGCCAAGCCCCGCACGGAAGACAAGTGGAGGACAATCTATGTGCGAAAGTGGTGTGCTCACTCGTCAAGTGATAGACGACGGCATCACCCCGAGGCTATCCTGCTGGACTGGTTGGGAAGGGAAGGCAGGTAATACGCATTTGACTGAGGCGGAGAGCGTGCCGAATGTGTCGTGTCTGCTGGAGATAGAGCGCTGCTTTTCTGACGTAGAGCACGGTATCCAACTGCTAGTCATCTTTGAGAAGATGTGCACTTTTATGACGCTGTTGTATGAGGTGACAGGCAATCGGGAAGACGAGTTCCCAGGATGCTGCTTCCTTAACGACGCAGCAGGATGACGTTCGCAGACACGGTTGTAGTATGCGGCTCACAAATATCTTCTGCATCTGTACCCGTAAAACAAGAAGCCGACTCTGTTCGAGTCGGCTTCGTATGATTTGGGCTACCAGGCTTGAGCCGGTTATCAGCAGCAATCGCTCCAGCTCTAGCTGACAGATTTAGCCGCTGCGGAAATTAGAGCGCAAAACGAGTCGGCTTTCAGAGATGCGCCACCGACGAGACCGCCGTCTATCTCGGGCTTTGCCATCAGGCCCTCGATGTTGTCGGGATTGACGCTGCCGCCGTAGAGTATGCGCATGCTTGCGGCGACCTGCTCACCTGCGACTTCGGCCACTGTGGCGCGGATGAGGCCACACACACGGTTGGCTTCATCGGCCTCGCACACCTCACCGGTGCCGATGGCCCACA
>JAAYSP010000138.1 GCA_012518355.1 candidate division WS1 bacterium
ATCGCTCAACACTTCCTCCAGAGGAGGGGCGTCTATGTCGTACTCCCGGTTCAGGCCCACGCCTTCGCACGGCACTTCTGCGTGCGACACAGTAGCCTCCTGCAGACTCTGCACCGCCTGGATACATGCTGCAGCGATGCGATCAGGGAGCAGCTCGATGTATGGCAGATCGGTCTCGCCCCAGCCACTATAGGTACCGGTCGCCGGGCCACTGTGGGTGTGCGTGCAGTGAACCATCACCGCTTCACCGGGCACTCCGGTGGCATCAGTCACCAGTTGGCGCACTTGAGCGGCGGTCTCGCGGTTCACTCCGATGATGTCGTTGCTGTTGACGATGATCGTCCTGTCGCCCTCGCACACAGCCATGGCTCGCGCCCACAGTCGGTCACGGATGGCTATCGAGCGACGGTTGAGAAACGGACCGAAACCGCTTAGTTCCACGCCCACACGGGGTGTGATATCGCTTTTGGCAAATCCGAATTGCATAGCCTGTGTCTCCTATAGTGCTGATGGAGATAGGAACTATCTTTTCGGCCTTACTCTGTGGCGGCACTTGCGAAGTGGCGTTTGATCTCCGTTAGATTGTCGTTCACCTTTGCGACGGCGGCCAGCAACTGGCCGATGTACTCCGAATCGCCCAGCAGGTAGACGTGTGACAGTAGTGCGGCGGTGTCGGCGACTGCGCGTTCAGTGTTGGGCAGGTTCAGTTCGGCATAGTTTTGGACGCGTGCAGGGTCGCGGTAGGGGATGGGGCTGGTTCGGTCATATAGGTTCAGCAGCGGATTGCTGTACACCGGGGCGTATGGCTTGCCCAGTGAGCAGCCCTCGGCACCCGCTGCCTCCAGGTACTGGTCGCGAGTGACACCCTCGGCCAGCTCAGGATCGAACTTCAGGGTCATGGCGTAGTACGACTGGCAGGTGACTCGTGGGTCTCGGCGCACGGCCTGCAGTGGCCCGCCCATCTGCTCTAGCTCAGTCCTGATGCGTGCTGCGTTCTCTTCGCGTGTACGGATGTGGTCGGGCAGACGCGTCAGGCCACCTCGTAGCAGTACACACTGCATCTCGGTGATGCGATAGTTGTGCCCATAGCGGTTGCCCGGGCGCGACTCGGGCCCAGGGGTCCAACCCACTTGCTTCAGGCAGAAGGAAGTCTCGTAGACCTCATCATCGCTACAGGAGATGCCGCCACCTTCCCCGCTGGTGAGCACCTTGCTTTGCTGAAACGAAAAGCTGCCGGCATCACCGATAGCACCGGCTGCCTTGCCGTTCCAGCGGCTGCCATGCTGGTGCGCTACATCCTCGACGATCTTCAGGTCATGGCGCGCGGCGATATCCATGATGGCGTCCATATCTGTCATGCAGCCGTACAGGTGCACCGGTATGATCGCCTTGGTGCGGTCGGTGATGGCGGCTTCGATTGCAGCCGGATCTATGCATAGAGTTTCGGGGTCTATGTCCACCAGTACCACATCGGCACCGATATCCATGGCGGCCTGTGCGGTGGCCACCCATGTCAGGCCCGGGACGATGACTTCGTGGCCGGGCTCGACACCCACAGCCTGTAGGGCGCACTGGATGGTGACGGTGCCGTTGGATAGGCACAGGAAGTGCTTGCTGCCCAGGAACTCGGCAAAATCGCTGGAAAAGGCCTCCTCGTGCTCGCCCATCCAGCTCCACTTGCCACTGCGCACCACCTGCTCCATCCACTGGACTTCCTGCTCACCGACTACCGGCCACACGGGAGGGACGGCGGTCACGATTGGAGTGCCACCGGTCAGGGCCAACTGTCCGCTGCTGTTGTTCGTCATCTCAATTCACCTCTGGACACTGTGATTGGACCTGCATCTGTATTGCTGGATGGTACATGTCAAACACTGCGCCACTTGTATAGCTGCACACAGCCAGGCAATTGTCGGAATTTGCATCGTGAGCCAAGCACCGGTTGGGCGTTCCGGCCTCTCTATGCTCTCCATTTTCCTTCTATCTGTCTGTCTCACCTCCTGCCATCTGAAACAGATTGCAATCCTATCTGTGGCAGCATAACGCCTACATGTCACGGACGCGAAGCATGGCTCTGGATTTCGGCTCGACATGCTCTCATTGCACGCTTGCGCAAAGGAAGATGAAAGTCAATACAGAAGCAGTTTCAGCCTGTACTGTGCGAAGGATTTCCTATGCACATGTCGAATACGCATTCGTATTACGTGCTATCTGAACAACCCGAGGAAGGCTGGCTATGATAGATTTTCATGCACATATGGGACGACTATATCGTGAGGGCTATCCCGAAAAGCACTACCTGACCGCCGCGCAACTGGTGGACCGGATGAACCGCGATGGTGTGGACATATCAGTGCTGCTGCCTCTGGAGAGCCCCGAGGGCAGTTGGGGCTGGCTGCTGACCGAAGAGTGTGTCGCTGCACGGGATGAGTTTCCTGATAGGCTCATAGCGTTCATGTGTATAGATCCCCGGTATCCGCGAGTGGAAGAGCTGTTCGATGTATGCGTGGAAAAGTACGGCTGCAAGGGCTTCGGAGAGCACGTGCCCGGCATGGCCTTCGATGATCCGCGCTGCAAAGTCATCTATCGCAAGTGCCATGAGTACGGCATGCCGATAGATGTAGAGATAGGTGGGGTGTGCACCGACGAACCGGGGCTACCGCGGCTGGAGGCGTGCCTGAAGGAGTTTCCGAACTGCATCTTCGTCGGCCACGGTCCGGGCTTTTGGGCGAACATCTCAGCCGAAGACGTGAACATGTACGGCTACCCGGATGAACCGGTGGTACCCGGCGGCGCGCTTGACCGGCTCATGGCCGAGTACGACAACCTCTATGCTGACCTGTCTGCAGGGTCGGGCTGGAACGCCATCAGCAGAGACCCGGAGTTCTTCGATGGTTTCATCGAGCGCAACTGGCAGCGGCTCATGTATGGCAGCGATATCATGTTCGCCAGCCACGAGATCCCGCAAGTCGAGTGGATGCACGAGCTGCAGGTTGCTCCGGAGGTGCACTACGCTATTGCCCAGGGCAACGCGCGTCGTCTTCTGAAGCTGGATGAGCAGTAGAGAGGCGCTGACTGGTCGTGACCGTGGCGTAAGCGAAGCTTGGCTAGAGCATAACCGGGTGCAGCTGTGATGCAACTGTGGGATGGCGCAGAAGGGAGCACAAAATCTGGTGAGTATCGAAGAGATCAAGGCTTCGCAGTTGGATGCGGAGCAGTTCATAGCTGAGAAGGTGCGTGAGATTGCAGATGCGGTTGGGGATGGGGTGGCCATAAATGCACTGTCCGGGGGCGTGGACTCCTCTGTGGTGACCATGCTGGGACACAGGGCGTTGGGAGAGCGGCTGCTGAGTTACTTCGTGGACAATGGCCTGATGCGCGCGGGCGAACCCGAGCAGACTGTGGCCATGTTCGCGGAGGTGGGGGTTCATGTGGAGTTGGTAGCTGCACGTGACCAGTTTTTTGCCGCGATTGATGGTGTGACAGATCCCGAGGAGAAGCGAGAGGCTATCACCCGCACCTTCTACCACGATGTGTTCGGCGGTCTCGTGCGAGAAAGCGGTGCCAGATACCTGCTGCAAGGCACAATTCTCACCGATATAGATGAAACAGTGGCAGGTATCAAGCGTCAGCACAACGTTTTCGAGCAACTGGGGATCGACCCGCAGGAGGCGTTTGGCTATCGCATACTCGAGCCACTTGTGCAGCTCCGGAAGGCTGGTGTGCGGAAGATCGGTCAGGCGCTGGGACTGCCGACGAAGATCTGGGATCGGATGCCCTTCCCGGGTCCGGGATTGGCAACGCGCATCATCGGAGTGGTCACTCCTGAGCGGGTTGATCTGGTGCGCAAAGCGACAGCTATACTCGAGAGTGAGCTAGCCGAGATAGAGGCGTTTCAGTACATGGCGATCCTGCATGAAGATCGCGTGACCGGCTCCCGTGAGGGGCGTCGCGAGTTCGGCCAGCAGATCGAGGTACGCTGCTGGGACAGTGTAGACGCGCGCACTGCCAGGCCCACGCGATTGCCCTGGGAGTTGCTGGAGAAGCTCAGTGCGCGGATGGTCGGAGAGTTGCCCGGTGTTGTCAGTGTGACCTACAACATCGCCACCAAACCGCCGTCCACGATGGAGGTAGTATAGCGCTGTTGCCGCGCCGCCTTTGATTCAGGGCAGGAGTGGGAAGTGACATGAGGCATCACCCGTCTGCTGATGTTGCTCCTGCAGTTCCAATGCTTCGTGGCGTCTCCGTGGCAGTTGCTGGTCGGCAGTTCGCTGCCTGGCATGGATTGATGACAGTGGTGGCAGTTGCCCTGGTCCTGCGTTTATGGGGCCTGGGCAACCGCAGTTTTTTCGGCGATGAGGTATACTCGCTGCAAATCGCCGAACAGAAGACTGCTGCGCAACTGCTGCACCATGCACAGAAGCTGGAGCGTCATCCCCCCCTTCCGCATCTGATCTCCCGTGTCATCTACCTGGCCGGTGCGCGTGGCGAGTTCCAGTGGCGGTTGTTTGGCGCCTTCTGCGGAGTTGCGATAGCCGCACTGGCGTTTCTAGTGCCACTGTACTTCGGCGCTCCCCAACTGAGCCTGCCTGCGGGTATACTTGCTGCAACCGCGCCCATGGGAGTGCTGTTCAGCCAGGTCAACCGCTGGTACCCACTTGCTGGAGCGCTGCTGGGGTTGGCCATTCTGTGCACAGTGATAGGTGCCAGGAGAGGGAGTCTGGGGGCATGGATAGCCGCCGGTCTTGCCCTGGCCCTGGCCTTCTACACCGTGTATTTGGCGGCTGCGGTCGGAGCGGTCATACTGCTGATGGCTCTGGTGCACTTGCTGCGTCGTCGGGCGGAGTTGCGTGGCTGGATGTGGGCGGTGGCGGTAACAGTGCTGTGCACGGCTCCATGGCTACCGTATTTCCTGTGGATGCTGCGCGAGGGGAAAGTTCAACTCGATCCGGCACAGACTGCTCTCTTTGCTCTGGGCAAAGCGCTTCTCTTGCTGCAGAATCTCGCAGTAGGCCCTACCGTCCTGCCATGGAGCTGGGCGGTGAACTTGTCGGCGGCGGCGCTGTATCTCATGCTTCTGAGGGCACTTGTCCGCAGTGAGCACGTCGAAATTCGGCGTACGAGCGCAGCAGCGGGATGGTTCATGGTGCTATGCTTTCCGATTATGTTAGTGGCATCTGCATCATCAGCCCCGCGCTACTGGCTGGTTCTGCTGGTTCCGTGGACCATGCTGGTGGCAGGAGGGTTGGTAAGCCTGCGCTCTGCTGTTGGTCGTGGTCTGGCAGTGGCCGCACTTGCAGCACTCATAGGATATGGGTTGGTGAACCTGTACACTGTGCGGCAGTACCAGTATCTGGAGCTGGCCGATGACTGGCCAGACTTAGCTGCACAGGTACGCGTACTGGAGCAGCCAGGCGACGAGGTGTGGACTCTAGCTTCGCCCTTCGTCTACTACTATGGTGGCGCAACCGAGTACGTCATGGATTGGGGCTGGGACCCGGATGGGCTGCGACAGCACCTGACCGCTCGCCACCCGCATCGGATCATCCTCCAGTACTCCCCGCTGAGCGGCTGGGAAGGTACCCCGTTCGAACGAGTTGCCAGGACAATCGGCGGCCAGTTGGAGGATGCAGGTTATCGGCGCCAGTGGCAGAAGCAGTGGGGACGTGATCCACAGGTGGAGATGAAGCGCCGTTATCTGCGAGGGCGTACCTTTCCCGAGTACCGACATGCCGCCGAACTGTGGGTGCATGAGCCGCAGTGATCTGTCGGCCTGCCTGTATCAGTCTTGTTCAGGTCTCCAGTCGCTTCCAGCGCGAAGCCGCATGGATGCATCGGCAGCAGCGGCCCCGACAGGATGCCAGAGCGCTTACGGCTATCCGTCGGGCAGGAGTATCATGGGCATGTGGCTATCGCACTGGGGTCTCTGTTTTGACGGCGATCTGCTGGCATATGGCGTGATGGTGGGAGCTATCGCGGTCGCGCTGAGTAGAGAGGGCCACGTCTCATACTCACAGTCGCCGGAGTTGACGAGCCACACGTGAGCGGCCTACTCCAGCCACCAGGGGCTGGGCCACCAACCGTTGCGAGTCAGCAGGTTCGGGTTCTGTGCGCGCATCCGCCGGTCTATACGTTGATGGTCGTCAGCGAGGCCAGTCGCGCATAGTCAACTCATGCACAACTGTGGGGCGGACGTTGGCGTATCCGTGACGCATGCACGGACGTTATCCCGGTTGATCTTCAGATGAGCTGCACCCACTCTGGTACAGCCAGCCGGTAAAGTTGCCGGAGCGCCTCCTCGAAGTTCGGCTGTATCATGACCACGCATGACCACGCAGGTTTCGCCGTGACAGGGGCCGGGTTCGTCGCCTGTGCTCCATCCCTCCGGCGGTTACAGTCCATGTCCATACCGGTGCGGCCGTTGTGGTTCACCCACAGCGATAGCTTGAGGCCGTTTTGGCGAGGCTTTTCACACAGGGCGATGAGCTTGCTGTTACTTTCATCGCCACCCTGCCATGGAAAAGTGAAACACTATCGAAACATCCCGCATATACCGTCAGTATATCGGTAGGGGCGGGCCAGTGGACGTGGGCCGGGTTGAAGCATGGTGTCGAGGAAGGCGTCTATCGCTTCGAAGAGCAGACGCTGTAGTCACCGTCCCCACTGTGCGAGCGGACTAGCCGGTACTGGCAGTGTACAGCGGCCTGACAAAAGACGGGTTGCGCACCTGCCACAGGTAGTCCATGAACGCTTCGGGCATCGCTTGATGGCTCTGCGCCACACCCATGACTGCCGAGAAGCTGTGGATGACACTGTTTTTCGTCCCAGACCGGGTGGTGGTACAGCTCCAGCCCCGCCGGTCCGGCACGGCGAACGCTGCCGGATGCTCCAGCCCGAAGAACCAGTCGCCTGTGAACACCGGATAGCTGCAGCCGGGCTGCTCGGCATAGGTGTCGCGGCCCTCCTGCTGCTCGACATCCGGGCCCCACGCAGACCGTAGCCGCCCCGACATATCGGCTATGGCAGATTGCCCCACAGCTCTATCTACAGCTAGCCTGGTGTGGGAGTGCTGACCGATGCCTGCAGCCGCACCTGCTTACGCACCCATGGCTGTTCCCCGTCAAGTCAGTAGCGGACAGGTACCTGTATATCATACCTATTGCTGTGCCGGGTGAAGGCGATTTGCCGCTTGTCCGTTTCAATCGCCAGCAAGTCGAAGTCTTCTTGCATCAGCGCGTGGCTGTTCATGCTGACAGCAAATGCAGGGCAATCGAAGTGCGGCTCTGTTCTGAGGGAAGGTTATGTGCCTGGAGCGTGTTTCCGATCCGGTTTGAGGTGACTGTAATACGAATCCTGCGGCTCATGTCATGTAACTATAGGCTCATCGTCTATGTCCTCCGCCGTTGTGTGTCTGATGCGGCTTACTGCTGGGTTCACTATGGCTTTTCCCTACATCTCTTTTCTACATACTTGCGAGAGGGATTCGTGTGTATGGTGAGAGGCAGGGAAGAGGTTTTCGTGCTCGCTGCCAGATGCATCAGAGCGTTTTCATACACCTATATCCTTGCGGCGCAAACCCATGCATGTGGCGGATGGTGCAGGGGGAGAGAGCTTCTCACTTTCTGCAGTGGCGACAGACAATTATGTGTGGCCCGCTACTTGACAAGCCGGGTTCGTCTGGCAGGATCGGGGCGAGTGCCGTAGCGGTGTCGAAAGAAGGCCACTCCGATGCCGCCCAGTGCCCCTAAAATCGCCACAGCGGCGATAGATAGGATGGTAGCTATTTGCTGTTCGCTACTGGTTGACTTCGAGGGCAGGTCTGGAGGGGTTGAGCGCAGATATCTGCCAAGTTCGTCCGCTGTTTCGCCGGTGGTCTCATGGGGAGCGGTCCGTCCGTCCGGTAGTATGCGCTGGAGTTCAGGATCATCACTTTGCGCGCGGCCAGCCCTGACCCGCTCGCTAGGTCGTATGCCGCCTTCCTGCCCGGGCTCAGCAGTCCAGGTCGGGACCGTCGCTGTCGCAGTGGACGTGGGCTCTGTGTCGGGTGAGTCTCTGCCGAGGAACTGCTCGTAAGACACCGAGTCAGAGCTGTGCTGTTGCGGGGCACAGGAAGCTGGATGAGCCAGGCTGATGCCCATCAGGACGGTTGCACTCACAATTGTCTGCACTATCCGCGCTCTCATGTCGTGCTCCTGCAGTCCTCCGACTTGTCCATGCCCGGTTTTGTTCAGTTCAACTGCGATTCTGTGCATATCCGTCTATGTGCGGGGCAGAGAAGGACAATTTCGTGCTGACTGCCCGGTTGAGCCATATCACTGTGGCTATACTGATGTCGGAATACCGCCATCAACTCAACTGTTTCTCCCCGAGTAGTGGGTGCAACCCGGATGGCCTCTCACTGCACGGTTTCCAGGTCTTCAAAAGGGTTGACTATTTTGCCACGCCGGGCTCGAGGGGCGATGATTGCGGCCACTTTGCCTTTGACATCCTGTAGTCGGACCGGGCCGATGTCGCGACTGTCTTCGCTGTGTGCTCGGTTGTCACCCATCAGGAAGTACTCGTCTGCATCCAGTGTCACCAGTATCGGCCACTCGCGAAGAATTGCTTGTGTTGCATACGGTTCGGGCAGGTGCTGGCCATTGATCGCCACCCAGCCCGAGATGACTAACACGTCCTCTCCGGGCAGGCCGATGATTCGCTTGGCGAAGTAGTCGGGCACGCCGTCATGCTGAAATAGCACCACGTCGCCACGTGCTGGGCTGCGGTCATGCCTGTAAGCATCCTTACGGATTAGCAGCAGATCCCCCGCCTTCAGCTCTGGCTCCATAGACGCGGAGGGTACCAGGGCGGTTCGAACGGAGCGCGATGCCCAGAGCACTCCGCCGGCCAAAGCCAACAGCACTACTGCGGAGATGATGCCCGGTACTTTGCGTGTCATCGCCACTTCTCACTCTCGGCCAATCGTGTGACGTCCGCCGGCCTCGACACATGCTGACATCTGCATGTCTGCTGCTGGCTGCTACGGTGCAGTCGCGACTGCGCCCAGACCGTCAGGCAAGCGTTGTTTTGTGTCAGGGATCGGCCAATAAGCGCATCATAGGCAATTCTAGACAGTCGAACATCGGTTGTCAACTCCCTACGTTGGTTCTCTGTGAGGCTCTCCAGTGATTGCGGGATTGTGTGTGCGAGAGGTTGTCTGTGCGGCCAAACGGGTTGGCGCCCCAATATGGCTGTTCTTGACAAGTGGAATTGAGCCGCGGTATAATCAGCGGACAAAAGTAAAACGGCCTGGCCGCGGCTTTCTGAGCCGCGGTATGCATTATGAGAATAACTTTTGATCCTGAGATAACCCGTGAGGGCGGCCAGGTGCAGGTGCAGATATCTGCTCCTGTGCCTGCTGGCAGCGCCCCCGAATATCAGGGGACGGTGACCGGAAGTATCGTCCTGGCTAACGCTGGCGAGGCCCTGACTGCACAAGGATGGCTGCAGTCGGAAGCGGTGGTGCAGTGTAGTCGCTGCGCAAACTCTCATACAGTGGCAGTGCGAATTGACGTCAATGAAGAGTGTGTCTTACGGGATCTCGACCGACCCCAGGCCTACACGGCCCGCGAGTCGGGTACTGTTCCGTTCCCAATACTCAATGGCAACGAAATTGACCTCAGTGAGCTGGTCAGGCAACTTCTGAATCTGCATCTGCCATTGCGTCCTCTGTGTCGGGCCGACTGTGCAGGTCTATGTCCACACTGTGGGCAGGACCTAAATCAGAGGCCCTGTCAGTGTGCGACCGACAGTAGCGATCCGCGATTGGCACCACTGGCGACACTGCGCGACAAACAGGAACGGAAACTTCAGTAAACCACGACGCTTTTGACCGTACCGGGGCCCGCCCGGCCGGACACGAGGAGATCCATCATGGCACTTCCGAAACGCAGACATTCAAAGAGTCGGCGCAACAAAAAGCGCACTCACCAGGGAATACCACTTGACTCTATTGCTGTTGTCACATGCAGCAGGTGCTCTGCAGCAATCCGACCACACAACGCCTGCTCATCCTGCGGCTACTACAAGGGCCGCCAGGTAGATCACACTGTCAAGCAGAAGGACAAAAGCAAGGCGAGGGGCTAAGAGCTCTTATGCGCATTGCTGTAGATGCGATGGGCGGAGACCATGCACCTGAGGAGATCGTCCCTGGAGCGCTGGCAGCGGCCCAGATAGTTGATGCCGAGATCTGTCTGGTGGGCGATGAGATACAACTCAACGCACTACTGTCAGACACCACTGGCGCTGTTGCCCGTGCCGCCGTTGACACCAGACGAGCGGGCCGCGTTACAGTCGTCCACGAGCCGGGTGTGGTGGGCATGGATGAGAGCCCGCGAGCGGCCCTGCAGCGCAAGCGGCGCTCATCGATGGCTGCGTGCGTAGACATGGTGCGCGACGGTGAAGCCGATGCTGCCGTGTCAGCGGGCAATAGCGGTGCCTTCATGGCCCTGGCCACCACGCGTCTGCGCAACATCGCCGACATAGACCGACCCGCCATCGCCATCACCATACCAACTAAAACCGGCAAAGCGATACTGCTTGACGCAGGGGCTAACGCCGATTGCAGGTCCGAGCACCTGGCACAATTTGCCACCATGGGCATTTGCTATGCCGAACACTTGCTGGGCCTGGACAGCCCTCGAGTAGCCACACTGAACATCGGCGAAGAGCAGTGCAAAGGCAATGCTTTGACCCAGGCAACCTACAGTCTACTGGCCTCTGCCCCAATCAACTTTGTTGGTCATGTCGAGCCTAACGCCATACTGGATGGCCATGTGGATGTGATTGTCGCTGACGGCTTTGTAGGCAACGTAGTATTGAAGACCATAGAGGCTTCGCTTCAGTTTTTCAACGATGGCATCAAGGCAGGCATTGCCAGCAGCCACCTGGCGCGGCTTGGAGCCTGGCTCATGAGGCCGGTCTTCCGTAGCCTTGCAGCGAAGTGTGACTGGGCCGAGTACGGAGGCGCGTTGCTACTAGGCGTAAACGGAGTATGTGTGGTCAGCCACGGACGTTCAGACCGCCGGGCAATCCGTGAGGCCATAGTGGTCGCTGCCAACGCCGTTGAGCATGACATCGTCGAGGAGATGCGCCAGTCGGTACAACTGCTTTCCGCATTGCCGGCATCGACGGAAGTACTCTCCAACTCGCCGCAGGTATGACCACATCGTCAGCTAGAGACATTGCGCCGTCATGCCGGTTCCAGCCGGTTGGTCGACACACCCGCTTCTCCCCACCATTGCCTGCTGCCACCTGAAAAAACGCGCAGGGATAGAGTGTGACCGCGAACTGCCAAACCGTTCGATTAGGTTCAAATATGACTGGATTGACAGCAGGCGAGGAGTAACTGAGCGATATTATGGATTTGCGTGGATGTCGTATCGCTGGCGTAGGCTCTTATGTGCCCGAAGAGGTACTCACCAACGCTGATTTGGAAAAAATAGTTGACACCACTGATGAGTGGATTGTCTCCCATACCGGCATACGCGAGCGCCGAGTAATACCTGATGACCAGAACACTTCCGACCTCGCAGCCGAGGCCTCCAGGCGCGCTCTAGACGACGCTGGAGTTCAGGCCGACCAGGTGCAACTTATCATCGCCGCCACTGTCACCTCTGACACCGTCTTCCCAGGCACTTCCGCTATCCTGGAGCACAAACTCGGCGCCAAGCGGGCAGCCACCTTCGATCTGGTCACTGGCTGCACTGGCTTTGTTGACGGTATAGTTACCGGTGCCCAGTTCATCCAGACCGGAGCTTACGACCGCGTGCTGGTAGTTGCGGCGGAGGCGCTCACTCGGATCACCAACTGGACCGACCGCAGCACCTGTGTACTGTTCGGTGACGGGGCAGGGGCCGCGGTGCTGGAGCCAACGGATCCTGGTGCTGGGCTGCTAGGATATGCTATGGACACTCAGGGATTTGCCGGTGAGCATCTGTGCATACCCTCCAGCGGTTCAGCCTGGCCGCCTGACGAGAAAGCCATAGCCGAACATGCGACCAAGCTGTACATGAACGGACATGAAATCTTCAAGATGGCTGTGCGAGGCGTACCCTATATCGCCCGCAAGGCCATGAAAAATGCCGGTATCACCGAAGAAGACGTGGACTGGGTGGTCATGCACCAGGCCAACCAGCGCATCCTCGACGCCGCTGCAGATCGGCTGCACATCGCTCCGGAAAAGGTGATCTCAAATCTGGAGAGATATGGCAACACTTCTGCCGCCTCTATGGGCATAGCGCTCGACGAACTATATCGCGACGGGCGGCTGCAAAACGGCCAGCATGTGTTGATGGTGGGCTTCGGCGCCGGCTTCTGTCTCGCCGGTGCGGTAATACGCTGGGACAAGTAGATGCGCAACAGCCTCACATTCGGTAGTCATTTGGTAGTCATCATATGTTCAGTTGACATGTCGCTGAGGAGGGAGCTTTCTGATGGACTTTGCTTTCACCGAGGATCAGCAAGAGCTTTTCGACTATGTACGCGAGTTTTGTGACGAAAAGCTCAAGCCGTACGCCACAGAAGTAGACCAGAAACGTGAGTATCCGTGGGATCAGGTCAACATGATGCGTGAGATGGACCTGATGGGCATACCAGTCTCCGAAGAGTACGGTGGCGCAGGCCTCGGTTTCCTCGAGTGGGCTGTCATCGGCGAGTTGCTCTCAGGCGCCTGTACCACTACTGGTGCGGTCTATGGTGCCCACATGCTGGCCGAATACCCCATCATGTTTTTCGGTACCGACGAGCAGAAGGAAAAGTACCTCACGCCTCTGGCCACCGGCGAATCGGTAGGAGCCTTCGGACTGACCGAGCCGGGCGCCGGTTCTGACGCTGGGTCTGTCAGAACCAGTGCGGTAAAAGACGGCGACGACTACATCCTCAACGGCACCAAGATCTTCATCACCAACGGTGGCGACGCCGAGATTTACGTGGTCGTTGCCAATAGTCGGCCCGAAAGAGGCATGCGTGGGATCACCGCCTTCATCCTCGAAAAAGGCATGGAAGGCTTCGAGTTCGGCAAAAACGAAGAGAAGATGGCTTATAAGTCACTGTCAAACCGCGAACTGATCTTCGACAATTGCCGCGTACCGGCCGAAAACATCCTGCACCGTGAAGGGCGCGGCTTCCAGGTGGCCATGGAAACACTGCGAGTAGGGCGAATCGGCATGGCTATCGGCGCCGTGGGCCTGTCGCAGGCCGCTTACGATGCCGCCGTATCCTATGCACTCCAGCGTGAGCAGTTCGGTCAGCGGATCGCCAACTTCCAGCTCATCCAGGCGCATCTGGCTGATATGGCTACCGAGCTTCAGGCCGGTCGTCTGCTCACCTACCTTGCCGCATGGCGCAAAGACCAGGGCCTGCCTTTCGAGAAGGAAGCGGCCATGGCCAAGCTGAAGACCTCGGAGGTCTGTGCTGCAGTAACCTCCAAGTCTGTTCAGATCCACGGCGGCTACGGCTACTGCTCGGACTATCCCGTAGAGCGCTACATGCGCGAGTCCAAGCTGTTCGAGATTGTCGAGGGCACATCGGAAATTCAGCGCCTGGTCATCGCCGGCCAACTGCTGAAAGAGGCGCAGATCTAACTCAACGCGGTATCGATGGGATGACCCGGTGGCCGTTTATCGCGGCTGCCGGGACCGATCTGCATGTCCTCAGGAGGACAGTTCCATGAGAATAATTGTATGCATAAAACAGGTTCCGGATACCACTGAAGTCAAGATCAATCCGGAAACCGGTACACTGGTGCGCGACGGGGTACCAAGTATCATCAACCCCTTCGACGAAAACGCCATCGAGGCCGGCCTGCAGTTGGTGGAGGAGCATGGTGGAGAAGTGATAGTCATCACCATGGGACCGCCGCAGGCCGAGCAGGCCTTGCGTGATGCTCTGGCTATGGGCGCCAATCGGGCCATCCTGATAAGCGACCGTGCCTTCGCAGGGGCTGACACCCTGGCCACATCA
The DNA here is from genome assembly GCA_012518355.1 of candidate division WS1 bacterium. Lineage (GTDB taxonomy): Bacteria > Armatimonadota > Zipacnadia > Zipacnadales > UBA11051 > UBA11051. The sequence goes on from JAAYSP010000138.1 coordinate 14,002, forward strand.
TACGTACTGGCTCAGGCTGTTGAGCGTATCGGCGATTTCGACCTGATATTCTGTGGCAAGCAGGCCTTCGACGGAGACACAGGCCAGGTAGGCCCCGGCCTTGCCGAGCATCTGGGAATCCCGCAGATAACTTATGCCATCGACATCGAAGAGGTCACTGACAGAGAAATTCAGGTGCGGCGACTGCTCTCCGATGGCTTTGAGGTAGTCCGCACCAGGCTTCCGTGTCTGATCACTGCAGTCAAGCAGCTAAACGAGCCCAGAATGCCGGGGCTCAAGAGCCGGATGAAGGCCAAAAAGGCCGAAGTAGAGCAGTGGACCTGTGACTGTATCGGAGCGCTTGCCGATCGCTGCGGCCTGGATGGTTCGCCCACCAGCGTCATGCGTGTCTTCAGCCCTACCCGCCAGGTCGAAGGTGAGAGGATCGAGGGCGAGACGGCAGAAGAAAAGGTCTGCCGCCTCATAGACAAACTTCGTGATGCACAGGTGTTGTAGCCTTTCAACCGGTCAGTTCCGGTTGGCTTCTGAAAAGTGGAGGATTTTTCTATGCCCATTTACATAGTCGCTGAGGAGTGCAAAGGCTGCAAGCTGTGTCTGCCTGCATGTCCGTATGGTGCCATCGAAATGGTGGATGGGGTAGCGGTGCTGACCGACGACTGCACACAGTGCGGCGCATGTGTCAGTAGCTGCAAGTTTGGGGCAATCAAGCTCGAGCGTGTCGAGATGTGCGATGTGGACACAAGCCAGTATCGCGGGGTGTGGGTGGTCGCCGAGGTGAATGACGGGCGACTGGCTGATGTCACTCTGGAGCTTCTCGGTGAGGGACGCCAACTTGCCGACCAACTGGGCGAACAGCTCAGCCTGGTGCTGGTGGGCCACGAGGTAGAACCGCTGGCCGAGGTGGCCGCCGCCTATGGGGCGGACAAGGTCTATCTTGCCCAGGCTCCGGAGCTGGAGCGATACCGCACCGGTCCGTTTACCGATGTGATAACCGGCATCATCAACCGCTACAAGCCGGAGATAGTGCTCATCGGCGCCACTGGCATGGGCCGTGATCTGGCGTCACGTATCGCCGCCCGTATCAGTGCAGGTCTCACGGCAGACTGCACCGGACTTGAGATCAGCGTTGAAGACCGCCTGCTCTACCAGACCCGTCCGGCGTTCGGTGGCAACATCATGGCCACCATCGTCTGCCGCCATGCCCGTCCCCAGATGGCCACAGTCCGATCGCACGTGTTCCTGAAGCCCGAACCGGACCACAACCGCACCGCAGAAGTGGTGGAGGTGCCGGTTTCGCTCGACGAAAAGAGCATCATGACCAGGATCGTCGAGGTCATCAAGGAAAACGTGGATGCAGCTGCTAACCTACAGGATTCCGACATCATCGTTTCCGGTGGGCGCGGGCTGAAAAAAGCAGATAATTTCGAACTGATTCGCGATCTTGCCGATGCCATAGGAGGCGCAGTTGGGGCTTCCCGGGCGACGGTAGACGCAGGCTGGATCCCCGCCTATCACCAGGTCGGGCAGACCGGCAAGACTGTGCACCCCAAGCTCTATATCGCCTGTGGCATATCCGGGGCTGTCCAGCACCTGGCCGGTATGGGCTCTTCAGACTGTATCGTGGCCATCAACAGCGACCCCTCGGCTCCGATTTTCGAGGTTGCCCACTTCGGTATCGTCGGCGACCTCTTCGAGGTGGTTCCGGCTCTGACCAGGGCGATTCGCGAAGAGTTCGGAGGCTAGGTGATGCTCGCTTTCATATGTCCGGGCCAGGGCTCACAGAGCGTCGGTATGGCGCAGGATCTGTATGAGCAGTACCCAGTTGCGCGGGAGTTGCTCGACGAAGTGGCCGCTGGGGTGGACTTCCCGTTGCTGCCGACTATGTTTGACGGTCCGGCCGATGCACTAACGGCGACTGAAAACGCGCAACCGGCCCTGGTGGCTCACTCGCTTGCAGTGGCAGCAGTGCTGCAAGCCGAGGGCATCGAGCCCCAGATGGTAGCGGGTCACTCGCTGGGCGAGTACGCAGCTCTGGCAATCGCTGGTGTATTCACAGCGGCAGATGCGGTGCGTCTGGTGCGCAAGCGGGGTCTGCTTATGGCCGAAGCCGGTCGCGAGGTCGGTGGCACGATGGCTGCCATAATCGGCCTGGAAGAGTCTGCATTACGTGAGGCCCTGGCGCAGGTCAGTGAGGGTATCGTGGGCATCGCTAACTTCAACTCCGAGGACCAGACAGTCATCTCCGGAGAAGTCGAGGCGGTGCAGATAGCCGGAAAGCTCGCCACTGAGGCGGGTGCCAGGCGCGTGATACCGCTGCAGGTCAGCGGTGCGTTCCACTCACCGCTCATGCAGTCGGCAGCAGAGCAGCTTACTGAGGCCCTCGCGCAAGTCGAATTCGCGAATGCCACAGTGCCAGTCATCACCAACTGTGACGCCGCGTCGCACACTGACGCTGACGAGCTCAAGCAGGGGTTGGTGCAGCAGTTGACCCACACTGTACTATGGCGCCAATCGGTTGCGACCATGACCGAGGCAGGCGTGGATGCTTTCATAGAGGTCGGTGCCGGTACCGTGCTGAGCAAGATGATGCAGAGATCCAGGATAGATGCCGGAATCCATAACAGTGCCAACGTAGACGCCCTGCGCAACAGTGTAATCGAACTGGGCGGACTGAAACCAACTCAGTGAGGGAGAGTAGGATGCTGAATTTGACTGACCGGGTAGCCATGATCACTGGTGGTGCAGGTGGTTTGGGGTTGGCTCTGGCAGACAGGCTTGCCACTCTTGGCGCAAATGTGGTGGTAAACGATATACCTCAGGCTGAGGAGGCCGCTGAGCGCGTCGCTGAGATGGTGAGGAAGCACGGGCGCAAGGCGCTGGTGGCACTGGGCAGTGTGACCAGTGCAGATGATGTGGGCAAGACGGTTGACTCCGTGCTTGAGGAGTTCGGCAAGATAGATATCCTGATAAACAACGCCGGTATCACGCGTGACGGGCTGCTCATACGCATGTCTGAACAAGACTGGGATATGGTGCTGGAGATCAACCTCAAGGGCTCTTTTCTATGCACCAAAGCCGTAGCGCGTCCGATGATGAAGGCCCGGTACGGTCGCATCGTCAACATCGCCTCGGTGGCCGGTGTGATGGGCAACGCGGGGCAGGCCAACTACTCGGCTTCGAAGGGTGGCCTGATCGCCCTGACCAAGACCACGGCGAAGGAGCTCGCCAGCAGGAGCATCACCTGCAACGCAGTCGCCCCCGGTTTCATCGAGACCAGGATGACCGAGGTGTTGGACGAGCAAGTCCGTGCCCAGTGGCTACAGAACATACCGCTGGGGCGTCCGGGGACACCCGAAGACGTAGCTGATGTTGTCGCTTTCCTGGCTTCAGATGCCGCCGCTTATGTCACCGGGCAGGTGCTGAACATTGACGGTGGGCTGATTATGTAGCACACTGAAGCATATGGCAAATCCCCCGCGGCATTCGGTGCCGCGGTTGCATCATGGACACAACGGTAAACAAGAAAACTGGAGGTCATTGCCGTGGCACTGTACGAGAAAGTAAAAGAAATAGTAGTCCGTGAACTGTCCGTTCCCGAAAGCCAGGTCACTGAGGACGCCACTTTTCAGGGTGACCTGAACGCCGATTCGCTCGACGTTGTCGAGTTGGTCATGGCTTTTGAGGACGAGTTCGATGTGGAGATCCCCGACGAGGAGGCCGAAGGCATCACAACTGTGCGCCAGGCTGTCGAGTATCTCGAGAAGAAAGCCGGCGGTGCTTAGGCGGGCCGCCCCGCGTTTTGTCACATCGCATGACCAGTCCCATTTTCAGCAGCAGCCACCGCCACACCGGTTTGTCGCGGCCCCGCGTTCGCCACAGCGTACGTGCATGGTGCCGCGGATGCCGGTGTGGCTGACCGCTGCTATCTATTATCCGGAGACAAATGCATGGACACACGTGTAGTCATCACTGGTGTGGGGTCGCTATCGTGCTTCGGACCGGGCAGAGAACGTTTGTGGGAGGCTCTCTGCAACGAAGAGTGCGGTATAGACACCATAACCCACTTTGACGCAAGCGAGTACAAATCTCAGATCGCGGCTGAGTGCAGCAGAGACATAGACATCTCTGAACGCGTGGACCCCAAGCTCGCCAAGCGTGCGGACCGCTTCACACAGTATGCCATGTACTGTACTGATGAAGCTATGCAGCAAGCCGGCTTGCAGGTGACCGACGAAAACGCCGACGAAATTGGTGTGCTCATCGGGTCCGGCATCGGCGGCATGGAGACCTGGGAGAAGCAGTTTACGACTCTGCTGCGAAAAGGTCCGAGACGAGTAAGCCCTTTTCTCGTGCCTATGATGATCGTGGACATGGCGGCCGGGCTTGTCTCTATTCAGACCGGTGCCAAGGGCCCCAACCTAGCGGTAGTAACTGCTTGTGCCAGCGCTACCCATGCCATCGGTGAAGCGACGGCTATCATACGCCGTGGGCAGGCGCAAGCCATGATCACCGGTGGCAGTGAGACGGTGGTCTCTCCGACAGCCGTGTCGGGCTTCTCTTCGGCCGGGGCCGTGTCGTTTCGCAACGATGACCCGAAACACGCTTGTCGCCCGTTCGATCGCGACCGCGATGGCTTCGTCATCGGAGAGGGCTGCACCATCATGCTACTCGAGGAGTACGAACACGCACGCGCGCGTGGCGCCGAGATACTGGGCGAGATCCTCGGTTTCGGCATGAGCGGCGATGCCTACCATATCACAGGTCCGTCTCCAACCGGCGAAGGGGCAGTGCGTGCCATGAAGGCTGCGCTGAAGGATGCGCGTCTCAATGCCGATGATATAGACTACATAAACGCTCATGCGCCGGGCACACCAGACGGCGACTCGATGGAAGCTCACGCTATCCTGGGGCTGTACGGTGACCAGTCGCCTCCGGTCAGCTCCACCAAAGGCAATCACGGGCATCAGCTTGGTGCCACCGGCGCCACAGAGCTCATCATGTCTCTATACATGGCCGAACACAGCTACATACCGCCCACCTTGAACTGCGACAGTCCCGAGGACTTCATGACCTTCGATATCGTGCGCGGGTCAGGCAGAGAGATGGCTATGAACACCATCATGAGCAACTCTTTCGGTTTCGGTGGACACAACGCAGTGCTCATTGCCAACCGTCGAGTACAGTAGCGGTGAGCGGTAGGTTTGCCCTTCGACCATCGTAGGTCACACAGAACCGGACGTATCACGGGCCAGGCAGCGGCACGAGTATGCTGTTGGTGCCCCGTTCCGGAGAAACGGATTACATGAACGTCTTTGACGCGGAACAGGTTCGCGATGAACTCGAACTGCCGCACGCTCAGGACCCGGAGTTGCTGCGCCAGGCGTTCGCACATGGCTCTTACGTGCGAGAGCAGGGGCTTGAGGCGATAGCATCGAACCAGCGTCTGGAGTTTCTCGGAGACGCTGTCCTCGACATGGTACTTGCGCATGAGCTCTACATCAGTAACCCTGACTTACCTGAGGGTGAGCTGACGAAGCTGAAGGCCGCTCTCGTGAGAGCCGAGACGCTGGCCCATGTGGCCCGCGAGCTGAACCTGGGCAAGTACTTGCTGTTGGGGCGTGGCGAAGAGGAGACAGGCGGACGTGGGAAGCCTTCCCTACTGGCCGACTGTCTGGAGGCGCTTATCGCCGCTATCTACCTGTCGGGCGGATGGCCTGCTGCCAGCGACTTCATCATGCGCCATCTGTGGCCCCTGGTTGCTGAGATCGAGGCCGGTGAGCACATCTTCGACCACAAAAGCACGCTGCAGGAGACCATCCAGGCACATGGCGGCAACCCGCCGCACTACATCACGCTCCAGACGCTTGGCCCCCCGCATCGGCGTGTTTTCGAGGTCGAGGTCAGGCACAACGGACAAGTGCTCGGCACGGGACGCGGGGCCAGCAAACAGGAAGCTGAGCAGGATGCAGCGCGTGATGCCCTGGTATGTAGCGATGAGTGGCTGGCACACTTGACCGGGTCAGCATAGGCAGCGCCTCATCATATCGGCTCCGACGCCCTCCCAGGCCTCTCCTGGCTATCCATGCAGCATTTGCAGGACTCTGTGCCACGACTTGCGAAACCTCTACTCATGACCCGAATCCATCGTCATCAGAAGCCACAGGTACGTCCCGTATGGGAGGCAGGCACCTCGGCAACCGCGGTGGCAAGCCGACTGTCGTGGGTGCTGCTGTTGTTGCTGCTCTCACTGGCCGTGTGTGCTGCTGGAGACAGGCCGGGACCGTTCACTTTCGTCTACGGCCTGGACAGAGGCGGGACACTTGCAGACCTGCAGCACTTCGGTGTCAACAGCCTCTACATGGACCTGCAGCCGGACGAACTCGAAGACTTGACGCTCGTGCGAGAGCAGGTGAGAGAGGCGGCCGCGGCTGGATACCATGTGATAGTCGGTCTGCCGACCACGGAGTTGGGGCGCTATCGCGTTTCTCCGTACTCTGAACAGTATCGTAACGCGGCCACAGAGCTGATACACCGTGTGATTCTGCAGTTGCGTGACGAGACCGGCATCAGCGCGTGGGCCACCGGACACTACCTGGAGAAGCATCTGAGCTACGACGACCGCGATTTCCGCCAGTTTCTCCAGGATCGCTACGGAAGCCTGGAGCGGCTGAATCGGATGTGGGAGACGAGCTTTTCACTCTGGGGCGCCGTTGACCAGGAGACTGCTCTCAACGCAGATCCCGACATGCCATTCGGTATCGGGCGGGCAGCGGTTGATGTAGCCGATTACCGCCATTTTGCCTTCGGGGCAGTCATGTCCCACTGGGCCGAGACAGTCAAATCGTTGGACGAATCGCGTCCGCTGATGACCGGGTGCGTGACGCTGTACCGGAGCTTGCCGGCGATCCCGGAGACTTATGACATCATCGCGGTAAGTCTGCCGCCAGACGTGATCAAACCTTCGGCCGAACGGTACGGCGACGGACTCACCCACAACGTAGACGGGATAGATCTGGCGCGCAGAGGCGGAAGATTTGAGGTCATCCCAGTACTGCGAGTACCGCTGCCTCATGAGCCGGGCTACTCGAGGGGGCTGCGCGACTGGATACTCGCCGCCGATCTGCATGGGGCCCGCGGCATCGCCATCGAGAACTGGCAGCGATATGTGCAGTATCCTGAGATTGCTGCACGCAGCGTTCGGCTGCTGAACGAAACATGGCCTCTGGTAGACTTCCGGGGGGAGCCGCAGCCCCCTGTGGCAGTGCTCTACTCTCCCTATGCAGAGGGTGTTCAGGTGGTCGGCCAGCCGGTGTACGGGCACCTGAAGGGATTTGGCAGTGGTACGCCAGGTGAACTGATGGCAGGATTGCGCCAGGGCACATGCTTTGGACTGACGGATTATCTGGCAGTGGAGGATCTGGGCCGTGTCAACCTGAGCCGTTATGGATTGATCATCGCCCCCGCCGCCCTGAGCCTCAACGAATCGCAGAGCCAACTACTGTCTGACTACGTGCGTGCCGGTGGTGCACTGATCGCTGACCTGGGCTTCGGGCTGCATCATACAGGTACCTGGCTTCGGCTTCCGGGGCCCGGATGGGGCCTGTTCGGGATAAGTGAACTTCGCCCCGGCGAGGCTCGGGCAGGTGATCTGACTCTCAGCGGCTCGATGGACGAATTTCCGCACCTGAGCCATGGGATGAAAACTACAGGGACCTTCCGAGCCACAGTTGGAGGAAGCGGGGGTGGACCTCGCACGTATCAAGCGGGCACCTACAGTGTCAGTTCGTACACCGCCTACGCGTCGGTGATGCAGGGGGCGCTGGGACTGGCGGTACTCAGGACCGACACCTCCGGAGATCAGGGCCCGGCTATAGCAGGTCTGATCTGCAACCGTTATGGACGAGGTCTGGGGCTTTTCGCCACGCACCAATTGTATTCGCACTGGCCTCTGAGTGACCGGGTCAGCACCGCACTGCACTACGACTTGATACGTCGGCAAGCCAGTTGTGAGCTTGTAGACGGCCCCTTCCTACGCTCCGATGTCGCCATCAGCCTGGAACAGGACCGCGTCAGGCTCTTCAACTGCTCAGATAGGCAGGCGGTACATAGCGTGGCCTTGTACGGGCAGGGTGACAGGCTGATCGAAGGGGTGGTGACGGTAAACCATGCGGCATATGGTGGCCAGCCACAGCGACAGTTCTTCGAGGCCCATGTCCCATCGCACAGCATCCGCAACCTGCGGCTTACGGGCATCACCGCCCAGCCCTACGAAGCACACGTGAGTGTGGTGATCGCCGACTGCTCGGAGCCTCTGGTACGTCTGGTGGCTGCCGGTCCGGGAGCGCGGCCGGCACCCACCCGTGAAAATCCGCATCAATTTCAGCGGCCCGAGGCGGCTGTCAGGGTGCGGTTTGCAGTCCGTGATGATGGGACGTATGCAGTAGCGGACGGCTCACGGCATCAGGTGACAATCCGACCTGACCGCGGCAACAGCCGCACCCTCGAGGTAGTTGCCTCCCAGGGACAGATCAGCTTCACAGCAGATATCTATCGCGATCAGATTACCATCAGCCCAATGCACTGACAGCCGTCCCCTCCTACAGCCGTACCTCGTGCTATCGTGCACTAACAACTACTGTTTGCCCAGTTCCTCCTGCAGCTTGTTCCAGTCTGCCAGGAAAGCTTCCAGGCCACGGTCGGTTAGGGGATGGCCGAACATCTGGTCCAGGACCTTGAAGGGCACTGTGGCGACATGAGCGCCCCAGCAGGCGGTCTGCACGACGTGTTCGGGCCGGCGTGCGCTGGCCACGATGATCTGGGTCTTATAGCCATAGTTGGAGTAGATCTGGGCCAGCTGTTTGACCAGGCCCATGGCGTCGGTGGCCATATCTTCGAGCCGACCGAGGAACGGAGAGCAGTATGTGGCACCGGCCTTGGCTGCCAGCAGGCCCTGGGCGGCGGTGAACACCAGGGTGACGTTGGTTCGGATGCCCTCTGCTGAAAGCACTTTTACCGCTTTCATGCCTTCTTTTATCATCGGGATCTTGACCACCACGTTGTCGGCCCACTTGGCGAGCTTCCGGGCCTCGGCGATCATGGCATCAGCTTCTGTGCTGACCACCTCGGCACTGACCGGTCGATTGCCCATCAGTGCGCAGATCTCCTTGACGGTGGCTTCAAAATCGCGCCCCTCACGCGCTATGAGAGTGGGGTTGGTAGTCACTCCATCAACTACACCCCAACTGTCGGCCCGCTTGATCTCCTCTATGTTGGCAGTGTCCATGAAAAACTTCATATCTTCACCTCATGTTGGTATTTTCGGCGGCTTGCGGCTCGTGCCACTGATCGCCCGCGGCAGCTTCATGGCAGCTTTACGGTAGAGGATCAGTCCACAGCCGTTCATGGATGGTAACCCGGCCGTCCTCTATATACAGGAAGTCGGCCCGATCTGCTTTCCATGACCCGTCGTTGTAGTAGTTGCGCTGGGCGCCATCTTCTTCCCATTGCATGTGGTCAAGTTTGTGCACGTGCCCCAGGATGATGGCGGATATAGTGGCATCGGACTGGCTGTTGAGCTGTTTGAGGCGGTAGCGTGCCGCGCGACGCCAGGGGATTTTTGCGTAGTACACGTCACCCAGCGTGAAAAACAGTTCCAGGGCCCTGTCAGGTATGCTGTCTGGTCGCTGCAATTGGTCCGTAGTGAGCTCCATTTCACTGAGGCGGGCCACGGCGATCTCCTGCTCGACAAACTGTTCTCCGTTGGCTCGCACGTCCTCAAAATCATCCCGCAGGTTCAGGGCCATCAATGCCACTGCTATCCGCTTTTCGGCGTCCGTGAATTGCAGTCCGTTAGGCTCCCATTGCAGGGCAGACAGCATCTGCTGGGCTATCACATAAGACCGGGGCATCACGATTTGTCCAGCCTGCTCCACCGGGCGCAGGAACTGCTGCATGGCCTGCCGCGCCGTAGTGTGGGGCTGGGCGGGCAGAAGACTGAGCCGGTGCTCAACATAGGCCCAGAGCCAGGCATCCAGCAGGTGGCCGTGTTCGATGGCGAAGCGGTTTTCTCCGCACTCGAGCAGGAGGCAGGGGCAGTTGAAAGTCAGCGACGTATCATGAGTCCGTGTCGCAAAGCCCAAGATACCGGCATCATGGTTGCCTACGACATAACTGATTCCAACACCGGCCTGATGCAGGGCGGCCAGCTCGCCGACGATGTCAGAGAACTCCGGCAGAAGCGGCCTACCGTCTTTTTGGGGGACATCCAGCAGGTCGCCGTTGATCACGAGGTGCTGGACGTCTGTATCGTTACCGATCCACCGGAGAAACTCAAGAAAAGCCTGTCGCTTGTCCTGATGGTGGTCAGGCAATTCGTGAGGCCACTCATCTACGTGTACGTCAGAAACGACGATGACGCGTTGGGCCTGCACCGCACCAGATTGCAGCTCCATGCTGATCCGCCGTTCACCCAGATGCTAATCCACAGCCACCACTTGCTGCACGCCTTCGACCCGTTCGCGTATCACACGCTCGATGAGGTTGGTCAGTGTCATCTGGGCAAAGGGGCAGCCACGGCAGTGTCCCTTCAGCCTGACACTCACCTTGCCATCCTCGGTGACTTCGACCAGCTCCACGTCGCCTCCGTCGCTTTGCAGTGCCGGCCGGACCTGCTCAAGGGCGTCTTGCACTTGCTCTTGCATACTCATCTTCTATCTCCTGTTTAGGCCCCAACAGTCTAGGTTGACACGACGTATTGTACACCACGAGGCAATAGGCCGCCAAGAGCTGCGTTCGGCAAGCAAAAGGTCCTCCAGTCATGCCATAAGCGACAGTCAACTGTACAGCGTCGGAGACGATATTTCACACCGAATTGCGTTGATATATCCCACAGAGTTCAGTAAGCGTGCGTGGATCTCAGTATCCCTGCCAGTAGTCAGGCTCATGTTGCTTTAGGAATTCTCTGGTACCCTCATAGCTGGGCACTCTATGCGATGGTGCCGAGGCCTTCGGTGCATAGTCCGCCCACTGCATTTGCCCAGCGTGCGTGGATCTCAGTATCCCTGCCAGTAGTCAGGCTCATGTTGCTTTAGGAATTGGATGGTACCCTCATAGTTGCGCACTCCGGCGGTGGTGCCGAGGCCTTCGGTGCATAGTCCGCCCACTGCATTTGCAAAGCGCGCGGCACGCTCCAGATCCCAGCCGTCCAGAGTAGCGCGCAGGAAGCCCGCCACATAGGCATCACCGGCGCCAGTGCCATCTATCACTTCCACGGGGTATGCTGGTATCTCAAAAGCGGTATCAGCAGAGGCCACATAGGAGCCCTGTGGCCCCATCTTCAGTGCGACTGTCCCCACTCCGTGATCCAGCAGCGCTTGCGCTACATCCGCGGGTTCCCGCAATCCGGTGAGCTCCTGTGCTTCCGATAGTGATGGCAGAAACAGATCTGTATGCTCAAGGCAGGGCTCGAGAGTGTCCATCCATGCGCCGGTGTCATCCCAGACGGTGTCCAGCGAGGTCGTTGTCCCGACTGCTTTCACCTGTTTGAGCACCTGTGCCATAGGCTCACCATCGAAACCGGGCATGACCAGAGCGCCGCCACAGTGGAAGATCTCGGCTTCACGGGCCAGATCCATGTCTACGTCTTCCACCTTCACCTTGCCGTTAGCGCCGACAAAATGCAGGAAGGTGCGCTCACCTTCGGAATCGATGATGACCATGGTGCCGGATGTGGCCGCTTCGGGGTCAACAACCACTCCCTGGGAGTGCGCACCGCCTGCTTCGAGTGTCTGGCGCACGAAGCTGCCGAAGCCATCATCTCCGACCTTCCCCATGATCGCGGTATCAACTCCAAGTCGCACCAGCGACAGACCGGTGTTGGCAGCACATCCGCCCAGGCCGATACCCATCTCTTCGACCAGCGTAAGTCTGCCGCGCTGCGGCCACTGATCAATTGGGAGACCGTAAACGTCCGCCACCAGGATTCCCAGACATGCTACTCGTGCCAATTGCATCACTCCTGACAAGATATCGGCCAGTCTATGCCACTACTGTCTGCGATTACAGTTCTCCACATGTGGTCCGATAACCTCTTGCGCCATGTGCGGTTGCAGCCATAACCGTTTAGTCTTTACATTGGGCCTGCACTATGGTACGATTGCACTGTCGCGTTGCCTCGGCTTGACCATTCGCAACCCCAGCGGTGGTGAGGCCGTCGGCTAAGGGCATGATGTCAATGCCAGTGTATCCATTTTTCCAGGCGCGGCCGTTATCGGGGCGCTGAAACAGCAAAGAGAGGTCGCAAAGATGTCCACATCCAAAGACAGGAAAGCGGAGCTTGCCCGCAAATTTGGGCGTAGCGAGAATGATACGGGCTCACCTGAGGTGCAGGTTGCGTTGTTGACCGATCGGATCCAGTACCTGACAAAGCATCTGCAGGAGCACAGGAAAGACCACCACTCGCGACGCGGCCTCTTGAAGCTCGTGGGCCAGCGCCGGCGCTTGCTCAACTATCTGAACACCAAAGACCCGGTTCGATACCGAGCGCTAATCGCTGAGCTGGGCTTGAGACGGTAGCCGCAGCGGCACCGTGAGCCCCTCAATAGTCTTGAATTACCGGAGCGGCCGACACGCAAATCTATGCAGTTGGCCGCTCCCGTAAATTGTCGTAACCATACAACATCGGCAATCCGCCGAAGGCAAGCTGTGGACGGGCATGGCTGCTTGTAGCGAACACAGGGAGTCAGAAAAAGCAAGGGAAGCAAACGCTCCCCTGGTTTTCTCTGCTTCCCTCTGTTTGCGCGGCACGCCTGTCGGCGAATTGTCGGAGAGGAAAAGTGAACATGAGTAACGCAGTAACAGCTGAGTTGGCAGGCCGACCGCTCGCGATCGAGATAGGCTCACTTGCCAACCAATCCGACGCCGGAGTACGGGTGACGTATGGTGACACTGTGGTTTTGGCCACTGTCAACGTGACCGCCAAACCGGTTGATGTACCTTTCATGCCTCTGAGAGTCGACTTCGAGGAGAAGATGTATTCTGTGGGGCGCATTCCCGGTGGTTTTTTCAAGCGAGAAGGCCGCCCTTCGGAAGAGGCCATCCTGACTTGCCGCAAGATCGACCGGCCCATCCGCCCGTTAATCCCTTCGGGTATGCGCAATGACATGCAGTTGATTATCCTGCCGCTGTCAGTCGAGCCCGACTGTGCCGTAGACGTGGCTGCCATGATCGCTGGTGCAGCAGCCATGCACCTGTCCAGTATCCCCTTCCATGGGCCGTTCGGTACCGTTAGAGTGGCCCAGATTGATGGCGAATTGCAGCTCAACCCGTCTTTCGAGGCGGTCGAGCAGGGCGAGATGGATCTGCTGGTGGCCGCCACACGCGAGGGTATCGTCCAGCTTGAGATGGACGGCGCGGAACTGTCTGAGCAGGCGGTATTCGAGGCACTCAAGATGGGCTACGATGCCTGCATGCCTGTGATCGATCTGCTTGACCAGATCCGTGAGAAGGCCGGTAAGCCCAAACGTGATTTCCCACTGTGGGAGCCACGCGATGAAGTGGTGGAACTGGTAGACGCTGACTATCGAGAGCAGATCATCGAAGCCCTGACAGTGACCGACCGAGTTGAGCGCGACAGCCGCCTGCGTGACATGCAGGATGAGGCCGTCGAGCGGCTCACTTCCGAGCAGGAGCTGGCCAACGCCGGCCCCGATGTAGAGGCCGTGTTCGAGGACGTCGTCAAGGCCCGGCTGCAGGATCTAGCGTTTGATCACAATCAGCGAGTGGACGGCAGGGCTCTCGATGAGGTGCGTCCTGTCAGTTGCGAGGTAGGCTTGCTGCCACGGGTGCACGGTTCGGGACTCTTCCAGCGCGGGGAGACCCAGGTGCTAAGTATCACCACCCTGGGTGCATATACCGACCAGCGTCTGGTGCGCACTCTGGAAGAGGAAGAGTACACTCGCTTCATGCACCACTACAACTTCCCGCCATTCTCCACCGGAGAGGTACGGGCACTCCGAAGTGCCTCTCGGCGTGACATCGGCCACGGAGAGATCGGCAAAAAGGCCATCGAACGGCTGCTTCCCGCTGAGGATGACTTCCCATACACCGTTCGTCTGGTGTCAGAGGTACTTGCCGCCAACGCCTCCACATCTATGGCCGCCACCTGTGCCTGCTCCCTGGCTCTTATGGACGCGGGCGTGCCCATCAAGGCCGCCGTCGGCGGAGTGGCTCTGGGCCTGATCCAGCGCGGCGATGACTACCGTATGCTGACCGATATGCAGGGCATCGAAGACTTCATGGGCTACATGGACTTCAAGATTGCCGGCACCGCCGATGGCATCACCTGCATCCAGCTTGACACCAAGACTCACGGACTGCCTCTGGAAGTGCTCGAGGAGGCTCTGGAGAAGGGTCGTAAGGGTCGGCTGGAAGTACTTGAGTCGATGAACGCCACGATGGCCGAGGCACGCAGCGAACTATCCAAGTTTGCCCCCACGATGGTCACCGTCCGCATACCTGAGGACAAGATCGGTCTGGTCATCGGGCCCGGCGGCAAGAACGTCCGCGCTCTGCAGCATGATTATGAGGTCAGTGTGGACATCGAAGATGATGGCGCCGTGCGGGTCTTCGGCGAAGACCGAGAAAACGTCGGCAAAGTGGTCTCCATTATCCGTGACATGACCCGTGAAATCGAAGCGGGCGAGGTCATCAACGGCACTGTCGTGACCATAACCGACTACGGAGCATTTGTGGAGATCATGCCTGGCCGTGACGGTCTTCTGCACATCTCCGACATCGCCTGGGAGCATGTCAACAAAACAGAAGATGTGCTGAAAGTTGGCGATGAGGTCGAAGTGAAGGTCATGGCTGTGGATTCTGACGGCAAGGTTCGCCTGAGCCGAAAGGACTTGCTGCCACGTCCGGAGGGTGCAACCAGTTCCGGCCCACGTGACCGCGATAGCCGTCGCGGCAGAGGCGACCGGGGCGGTCGTCGTGGATCCTCGGGTTCAGGCCAGGATCGTGACAGTGGCTCCGAAGGGCCCTCTCGTGGCAAAGCATACTTCCGCGACAAAAAGCGGAGGCAGGACTGAGAGACAACACGCTCCAGAAGATGTCGCCAACCGGTAGGTGCTGCAGTTGACACGCCGCGCGCCGGTGGGCTATAATAGCAATCTCCGTGTGACTGGTACAGGAGGCCGACCAATTCAGGTCGGCCACCTTGTATCTTTGACTGGGCAAATGGGAATACAACAGTAGCAGAAGGGTTGCCGGGCGCATGTACGCGATATTTGAAACCGGTGGCAGGCAGTATTGGGCCGGACCGGAACAGGTCATTTCGGTAGATAAGCTGGACTTGGAGGCCGGTGACACGGTCGAATTCGATAGGGTTCTTGCAGTGCGCGAAAACGGCGATATGCAGGTGGGTAAGCCCTATGTCGAAGGTGCCAAAATTGTCGCTACTGTACTGCGGCAGGGGCGAGAGCGTAAGATCCGCGTGTTCACCTTCCGCCGCAAAAAGAACACCAAGCGTCTGATGGGGCACCGGCAGGACTACACCGCCGTACGAATTGACGAAATCATGGTCTGAGTCGCCTGCAGCGGCTCACTTGTGTTCGCATGACAGGAGTGTTACTTATGGCACACAAAAAAGGAATGGGTAGTAGCCATAACGGTCGGGATAGCGCAGCTCAAAGGCTGGGCGTGAAGGCTAGCGGCGGCCAACAGGTGCGTGCCGGCAACATCATCGTTCGCCAGCGCGGCAGCCGCTTCCAGCCCGGACGCAACGTGGGTCAAGGCAGCGATGACACGCTGTTTGCTCTGACCGACGGAGTGGTACAGTTTCAGTATAGAGCCGGCAACAGACGCCGTGTGAGTGTACTGGCTGACTGACCACTGCATCCCGTGCATGTCGCAGGGTGCGGGTGCTGCCTATCCGGAGCAGTCTCATCTTACAATCGTGCCGGCGCGATTCTACGCGTCGGCATTTTCACTGATGGGCAGAGGACTGAGCAGGGGCGTCGGAGAGATTTGCCCTGTCCAGTGCAGTGCCCAGGTTTGAAGGAAGTACTGCAGTGTTTGTTGACCAGGCGGTCATCAGAGTGCAATCAGGACGCGGTGGCGATGGAGCGGTAAGTTTTCGCCGCGAAAAATTCGTGCCTCGAGGCGGGCCTGATGGTGGCGACGGGGGTGCGGGGGGTAACGTCTATCTGGTTGTGGCCCCAAAAATGCGCACTCTGCTCGACTTCACTTATAAGTCACAGTTTGCAGCGGAAGATGGCAAACGTGGCTCTGGTGCAGGTAAAAAAGGCCGTAGTGGTCGCGATGTGAACATCAAAGTGCCTCCCGGCACAGTGGTGTATGATGCCGAAACTGGGGAGCAAGTAGCTGATCTGGTGGGGCCAGATGACCGATTGTTGGCAGCGCGGGGCGGTAAGGGCGGCAGAGGCAACAAGGCATTCACCTCACCTATCCGCCAGGCTCCTCACTTTGCTGAGCGCGGTGACGCGGGCCAGCAGCATACCCTACAGTTGGAGCTGAAGGTGCTGGCTGATGTCGGCGTCATCGGCATGCCCAGTGTCGGCAAATCCACCTTCATCAGCCGGATTTCAGCTGCGCGTCCGAAAATAGCTGCCTATCCCTTCACTACGCTCCGGCCTAACCTCGGTGTGGTGGAGCTGTCAGGGCACCGTCGCATGGTGGTAGCCGACATGCCTGGGCTCATCGAAGGGGCGCATCAGGGTGTGGGTCTGGGGCATGAGTTTTTGCGCCATGTCGAGCGCACCCACGTGCTGATACATATGCTCGATATCGCTGCAGTGGAAGGGCGCGACCCACTGGAAGATTTTGCTGCCATCAATCGCGAGTTAGCTTTGTATGACGCCCATCTGGCAAATCTGCCGCAAATCGTAGTCATGAACAAGATAGACCTGCCCGACGGTCGCGACTACGCCCCATTGTATGCCGAAAAGCTCCATGAGCAGGGATATCAGCCGCTGCCGATCTCATCAGTAACCGGCGAAGGCTGTGCAGAGGTTGTGGAGGCGGCATGGCGAATGCTGGAGCAGACCGATGCGTTTCTCGCGCTGGATGCAGAGCGCGAACCGACGCTCTTCACCATGCCTGAGGCGCCGATGACACGGCTACGGGTGGCGCGAGTGGCCGAAAACGTGTTCATCGTGAGCGGCAGCGAAATCGAACGGATAGTGGAGCGGACCGACTACAGCACTGAAGCGGGTACTGAGTGGCTTCACGAGCAGCTTGCCGCTGCCGGTATCCTGGACCAGCTCGATGAGGCGGGCGCTCAGCAGGGAGACACCGTCTTCCTGGGGCCTCTGGAGACCGAGTATCGGTTTGCCCTGGATCATCTATAGTCCACCACACCGCTGCAAACCCTGACAGTCTCAAATCTGTGGTCGGGAGGGGCATATCATCACCGAGCCGCAGCCATCATCGCATGCACCCATAGAACGTCGTCGCCTGGCCTACACTTCTCTAGGCCATGGCGTCAGCGACGGGCTGGGTAACCTCGTGCCTCCACTGTGGTATGTCGTGCGCTCGATGTTCAGCCTGGACAACCGGCAACTGGGGCTTCTGATGATGCTCTCGGTGCTGATCACCAACCTGGGCCAGCCGGTTTTCGGCTACCTCACCGACCGGTTTCGCTGGCGCAACGTAGTGGGACTGGGTGTCTTCATCAGTGTGGTGTTCACCTGCACCGTAGGCTTCATGCCCAACGTCTGGCTTTTCGCGGCCGCACTGGTGCTTGCCGGTGTGGGCACCGCTCTGTTTCATCCACAGGGTGGTGGACTGGCGGCCCATGCTTCAGGGCAGCGGCGTGCCTTCGGGATGAGCATCTTCGCCCTCGGTGGAGCTGTGGGGTACGCAGTGGGGGCGCTCGCCGGGCCGATGTTGCATAGGCTGGGAGAGAGGGTGGGACTGGGGCCGCTGCAGGGTTTCATCTTCGCGCTGCCTCTGGGAGTGTTGCTGGCCTATATCCTGCATGTGTTTACAGGCTCTTACCAGGTGGCAGCTGCGAAAAGCAGTTTTCATCTGCGAGTGCACCTACTGCCTTACTGGCGCCAACTGACCCCAGTTTTTGTGGTGATGGTGCTGCGGGCCGTGACCGTAGTGGCGTATGGTGGCTTTTTCCAGGTCCTCGTTGGCGATAGGGGGCTATCAGTATACCATCAGGGTCTGGTTCTGTTCAGCTTTGCCTTCGGAGGCGCGCTGGGAGGTATGCTGGCAGCCAGGTTCAGTGAGCTGTGGGGAGCGCGCTTTATCACCGCAGTCACACTTCTGCTCAGTCCGCCCTTGCTGTATTATGCGGTGTACGCGCCATTTGCCGCCGGAGTAGTCCTGCTCTTTTTGGCAGGAGTGATGGTGCGTGGCGGCGAGCCGGTCAACATAGCCCAGACCCAGGACCTGTTGCCACATGGTGTGAGCATGGCTTCCTCTATCGGGATGGGGCTGACCTGGGGTGTGGCCGGGGTCGCTACACCGCTGGTCGGTTGGATATCCGACTACACCGGCAGCCTTGCCTATGCGATTGTCCTGACTGCGGTGTTGCCAATCCCAGCGGCAGTCATAGCGTGGGCCGCGCCTGTTGCCCGTCTGCAGAAGTCGTCACCGATGGACGTGCCTTCGGACGATGACTGCACCCGTCACTCTTGATCGACAGGCAGCATGAACGGACATAGCTTGCAGGCAGGTTTCAAGCAGGAATTGGTCTCTATCATGGTGAATTCCACATCGCTAACACTGTGTTGAGCGTGCAAGGCGTGGTGGTTATGTCCGGGAAAAACACAAGTAATCCGTATGTACATCTGTTTCGAGCACCGTTTACCATCGGGCCACTGGCCTCCGTGGTTGGCACCATACTTGGCACGATCTATATCAGTCCATGGCTGATTTTCCCCGGCATGGCTGCATGGGGTATCACATGGTATATGGCAGGCCCGGGACGAATGCAGCAGGAATTGCGCGCTCAGCGTGATGCTCAGCGTATGATGCGAGAGTTGCCCCCACAGTTTCGGCCTATAGCGGTCGGGATGGAGCAGACCATCGAACGTGTGCGCGACACTATCGCCGATGCTGAACCAGGGGCCAGAGTGATGTTGGCGGGGCTGGATGCCGAGGTGGATCAGCTGGGGGAGGCAGCAAACCAGCTCATGAATTCGGCCCGTCGATTGCACAGGTATCTGCAGGCCAACAGCCCCCATGCGCTCCAGGATACAGCGGCTGCTCTGCAGGCCCGGATAGCCGCCACTGAGGACGATTTTGCGCGTGCTCAACTGCAAGAGGCCGTCGCCGGGGTGGTGGCTCAGCAGCAGGCGCATCAGGAAATCGAACGGCTGCTGCAGCGAGTGGAGG
>JAAYSP010000046.1 GCA_012518355.1 candidate division WS1 bacterium
CCCACGTTGGGGCTGATACTCATCTCGTTGTCGTTCAGCACCACCGTCAGGTCGGTCTTCTGGTGCCCCGCCTGATTGAGCGCCTCAAACGCCAGACCGCCGGTGAGTGCCCCATCGCCGATGATGGCGATGACCGCTTCGTCGGTCCCGCGTAAGTCGCGCGCCTTGGCAAAGCCCAGTGCCGCCGATATCGAGGTCGAGCCATGACCGGTGCCGAACGCGTCATGCTCACTTTCGTCACGGCGCGGGAAGCCCGACAGCCCGTCGAATTGCCGTATGGTGTGCAGCCGATCCGCGCGGCCAGTCAGCAGCTTGTGCGTGTACGACTGATGGCCGACATCCCAGATGAGCTTATCATGAGGGGAGTCGAAAACCGTATGCAGCGCGATAGTCAACTCCACAGTGCCCAGGTTTGGCGCAAGATGGCCGCCAGTTGCGGATACCGTGGTGATAAGCCGCGTGCGTATCTGCTTGGCTAGCGTCTCTAGCTGCTCAACACTGAGGCCCTTCAAGTCTTGTGGCGATTTTATCTTGTCGAGAAGGCAGTCCATGCTACCGCTTCCATTCACGCCTCGGACTCATCTACGTCGAAAAGACTACCAGAGCCGGTGTCTTCGTCGGGTTTTTCATCCAGCACATCACCAGCATCTATCTGCTCTATGGCAGCTTCGGCCTCCCGCAACAGCTTTTCGCAGTGCCTACTTAGCTCTGTAGCTAGTTTGAAGGTCTCCAACGCCTCAGCCAGTGGCAGATCCCCTGCGTCTATCTGTTCGACCAACTCTTCCAGCTTGGCCAGCGCCTCTTCGAAGGAAAGCGAATCCACTTTCACCTTACTCATACGAGCTCCTACGTGTGCTTACTTGTACGTGCACCTATGTACCCACGTGGTATGCATGTGTACCTATGTACCTACTGTACCTACTTACTCGGTATGGCACCCGGGTTTTATCACCTACGCACTATCGAGCACGGTGCCCAACACCCGTGCCGCCACTTCACCATCGCTGAGCGATATACGCAATTCATCGGCCTCGGCGACAGCAGCGGCAGAAGCGATCAGTCGCCCGTCATCGGCTCTACGCACTATGCTGTAGCCACGTCGCAGCGCTGCATCCGGGTCCAGAGCCGATAGCCTGGCCTGCAGCGTCTCCAGCCGTGCACGATGTCGCCACATGAACTGTCGGGTGTTACTGTTCATGCCGCGCCGAACAGCCTCAAGTCGCTGCAGCTTCGCATCCAGCGCCGCCTTCGGGTCTCGTAGTGCCGACCGTCCGGATGCCACTCGCAAACGAAGTGAGTACAGTGGTACCAATTGCCCTATGTTTACGGCCAAAACGCGCTGCAGATCAGTGAGCCGGTGCCGCTTGATCTGGATCATCGTCTCCGGCCGCCGCAGTGCCGGGTGGCCCGATGCTGCCTGAAACCGAAGCGAGTACAAATGCACTAGCCGAGCGATGTTACCTGCAGAGTCGCGCCGAAGGTCGTCGAGCCGTTGCAGCTTGCCCTCGATAAGCGTTGCGGGGCGGCGGATCGTCGGATGCCCCGCAGCTGCCTGCAGTCGCAGCGAATACTGTTGCACCATCCCGAGCAGCCGTCGGTGGTATTGCGTGCGCAGAGTGCCCGCATAAGCCATCAGTTCTGCGGCATCAGGTACTGCCATCTCAGCTGCATGAGAAGGCGTAGCAGCCCGTGCATCGGCTACGAAGTCGGTAAGCACATAGTCAGTTTCGTGGCCGACAGCACTGATGACCGGTACCTGGCTGGCGAAGACCTCCCGTGCCACCACTTCTTCGTTGAACGGCCACAGATCCTCCAGCGAGCCTCCGCCACGCCCCAGGATTATCACATCTGCACTGACTGCGTTGGCCGCGCGCAGAGATCGGACTATACTCGGTGCCGCATCCTCTCCCTGCACGACGGTAGGTACCAGCTTGATGCGGGCCGGAGGATAACGGCCAGTCAAGATGGAGATCATATCCCGCACGGCAGCCCCCGAGTCGGAGGTCACCAACGCGATGGTCTTGGGAAAGCGCGGCAGTGGCCGTTTGCGCTCCGAGGCAAACAGGCCTTCTTGTTCTAGCTTGGCCTTGAGCTGCTCGAAAGCAGCAGCCAGGGCCCCCACACCGTCAGGTCGCATGAACCGGACCACTATCTGGTAGCGGCCCTGGGGCTCATACACCGTGACACTGCCACCAGCGACCACGCTCATGCCATCGGCCGGATCAAACCCCAGCGTCGAGGCATGGCCCCTGAAGCAGACGGCATGCAGCAATGCTTTGTCATCTTTTAGCGAGAAATAGATATGCCCTGAAGCGGGTTTGCGCAGGTTCGAAATCTCACCACGAACGATCACATCCGACAGCACCTCGTCGTGGTCCATCAGCCGCTTGACGTAGGCAGTCAAGTCGGTCACGGTGTAAATTGGCGTCTGTGATTGCGTCAAGACGTATGCCGCCCAACTGGCGGTCGGCCCGCACTACTTTGGCCCGCCATCAGAAAGCCGCGGTTCATGACAGCTTCACCGGAATCTGTTCGCTACGCACCAGAGCCCCGAGAATGCCGTTGACGAACTTGCCGGACTCTTCGGTTCCGTAGATTTTGGCCAGCTCCACAGCTTCGTTGATGGTGGCGCCAACAGGCACTTCAGGCATATGGATCAGCTCTGCGATGGCCAGTCGGAGGATGTTGCGGTCGATTCCGGGCATGCGGTCTAGGGCCCACTCGTGAGAGAAGTTTTCGATCTGCTCGTCTATCACACGAGCATACTCATCATAAGCCTCAGCGAGTCTGATGCCGAACTGTCGGATATCCGGCAGAAGTCGCTCTTTTTCTTCGGTGCCCAACTCCCACTGTTCGACCAGTACCGACAGCAGGCAGTCGATCACTTCCATGACCTTTTCCAGCGACTGCCCTCCGATATCGCCGGCAAACAGGATGCTGAGGGCCAATTCCCGACCCTTGCGGCGTGATCCGGTTTTCAATGCATGCCTCCAAGCCAGTACGGCTTGAGTGTGGACTACTCCGTTGGACCGGTAGCCAACACCGCAATCAGTGCGCCCAACAGCATGAAAATGAAGATGAGCAGTGCTGCCCAAAATCCTTTGAGCAGCCACGTACCTCCGATTACCATTCCGAAAAACGCTCCGACTGCGGCTCGACAGAACGGTGCGACATCGCTTGCACTCATGTTAGTCGCGCTCCTTTTACACAGATGACATCCGCCGACTGATAAAGTTCACGTCTACATCGCCTCGGCGGAAGAAAGCGTTTTCCAGGATCCGCAGATGGTAGGGTATGGTGGTGCGCAAACCAGACACCTTCATGCCCCGCAACGCGGCTTGCATCCGACGGATGGCCTGGGGCCTGTCGGTATCCCAGGCGATCACTTTCGCTACCATCGGATCATAGTATGATGAGATTACGCTGCCACAACCGACACCGCTATCCACCCTGATACCGGGCCCAAGTGGCAGCCGCCACTCATCTATCTTCCCCGGTGAGGGCGCAAAGCCCCGATCGGCATCGGCAGCCAAAATCCGGCACTCGATGGCATGGCCGTTGAACCAGATCTTACCCTGCTCACATGAGAGCTTCTGACCTGCAGCGATTGCCAACTGTTCGCGCACGATGTCTACGCCAGTGAGCATCTCTGTGACCGGGTGCTCGACCTGTATGCGTGTGTTCATCTCGATGAAGTAGAAGCGGCCCCGTTTGTCGAGGATGAACTCCACAGTACCCGCGTTGACGTAGTTGACCGCCTTTGCTGCCGCCAGGGCAGCCTCGCCCAGACGACGACGCAGGGAGCTGCTTACGCCGGGAGCAGGAGCCTCCTCAAGCAGCTTCTGGTGACGGTGCTGGATTGAGCAGTCGCGCTCGCCAAGATGCACCATGTTGCCGTGCTTGTCAGCCAGGACCTGTACCTCGACATGACGCGCTTCGGCGATGAATTTTTCCAGGTACATCTGTCCGTTGCCGAACGCAGCTTTCGCCTCAGAGCTAGCTTGCCCCATCAACTGATCCAGCTGGTCGCCACTGTGGACGACCCGAATACCTCTGCCACCACCGCCGCCCACTGCCTTGAGCATCACCGGATAGCCCAACTCATCAGCAATCAACCGTGCATCGCGGGCGTCCTCAACCGGCCCTTCGGAGCCGGGCACTACCGGTACGTTGGCCTCCATCATGGTGGCACGCGCCTGTGCCTTATCGCCCATGCGAGCGATGATGCCCGCCGGAGGGCCAACAAAGTTTATCTTGCAGGCCTCACAAATCTCCGCAAAGCGCGGCACCTCGGCCAGATTGCCGTAGCCCGGATGTATCGCTTCAGCCCCGGTGACGACTGCTGCGCTTATCAGGTTGGCCACATTCAGATAGCTTTCTGAATTGGGCGGCGGGCCTATGCACACAGCCTCATCGGCCAGTCGTACATGCAGCGCATCTGCGTCGGCTTCCGAGTACACCGCTACGGTGCGGATGCCAAGCTCGCGGCAGGCCTGGAGTATCCGGCAGGCAATCTCACCGCGATTGGCTACGAGCAGCTTCTTGAACATCAACTTCTCCTAATCCGCATGACTCGGCGCAACCGCAGACGCTCGAGTTCGGATTCAACTCTGATCATCAGTATTTCGGGTGCGTCTCACACTGCACGCGGCCAGTGGATGGGTCATATTTGTATGGCTTGCCGCTCACGGGACAGCGGCTGATGGAATCCATACGCAGCTCGGCCAGAGATGCCGGAGCCGGGTCGCCTACCATCGTATAGGTAGATACCATTTGGCGCAACTGGTTCAGGTTGCTCTGACACTCGACGGACTCGGCCATCTCGATCGCACGTGCGGGGATGGATTTACCCTCCGCCTGGCCCCCATCCCTGTCTTTCTTGCCTCCCAGCCCGTACATAGTGACTGCAAGCATTCCGATTATGGCCAGCACGACCACCATGCCTATGAGTGTGAAACCGGAGTGTCTGCTCATCTCGGCTACCTCCTGAGATGCGCGCCTGTCGGCCTGAACTACACCGACGGCTGGATGGCCATCAGGGGATCGCCATACTGAACGGGTTGCCCGTCCTCGGCGATGACTTGCACGATAGTGCCGTCCACGGGGCTGGTTACGTCAGTGAAGTTGCGCAACGCCTCGATAGTGCCGAGCAGTTGACCGGCACTGACTTTGTCTCCTGCTTGCGCCAGGGGCTCGACTCCCGGTCTGCGGCCCCGATGAAACAGCCCCACCAACTGCGACTTGACCTGAACAAAATTGTCTTGCTCAGGTGGGGCCACCTGCTCACCGTTGCACTCCGGGCAATTTGTAGCTGCGGCAATCGGGCCCGCTTCTGCTACCGCCAGGACTGCTGTCTGCTTGCGCAGCCGCACCCGAAGGTCTCCCTCACGGACTTCTAACTCGTCCGCACGAGAGTCTTTTAGCATCGCCGTCAATTCGCGTATCCGTTCCCGGTTCATCGGGATTTGTGACCCCCGGTCAGTTGGTGACTCGCTCGAGATACTGGCCGGTTGTCGTGTCCACTTTTATCACATCGCCCTCGTTGACAAACAGCGGCACCACAACAGTGACACCACCCTCAACGATCGCCGGCTTGGTACCTCCCTGGGCGGTATCACCACGCACGCCCGGGTCTGTCCTGGTCACAGCACGCTCAACCACATGAGGTGGCTCCAGTCCCAGCAGCCTGCCCTGATGCCACATCGTGTGGGCAATTTCGCCTTCTTTAAGCCACTGTGCCACTTCGGCAATCTGCTCGTGCGCAACCTCCAACTGCTCATAGTTGTCAGTGTCCATCAGGTAGTATATATCGCCCTGCGAGTACAAAAATTGCATGTCGCGACGGTCCACACGCGCGCGCTGCACCTTCACCTGGGCGGTGAAGGTCTTGTTGAAAACCTTACCGCTTTCCACCTCGCGCAGACGAGTGCGCACCACTGCCTGGCCCTTGCCCGGCTTATGGTGCTCACTGCTGATCACCTGGTACACCTGACCGTCCAACTCTATGGTCAAACCTGACTTCAGATCGTTTACTGATATCAACCTGCCATCACCTTCGCTTGCACCGGCTTCACATCGGGCACCGCCTCTGCATCAAGCAGCGCCCGCCACCGACCTCTATACCCTATCTATACCTACTCGGATGCGGTGCTAGAGTCTACTGCAAAGCATGGTCAAAGTCAAAACGGAATTACGCACAGTATAGTATTACAGTATAGTATTATGGGGGAACGTGTCGCCTGCCGATGGTTAGCACTGTCAATCTAGTAGCGGATTTTGGGTGCATCGGTGAGTATCTCACAGCCATCGCCGGTCACCAGCACCAGGTCTTCTATGCGCACTCCACCCCAGCCTGAAATGTAGACCCCCGGTTCGACCGTCACAAGCATACCGCTCTGCAACCACTGATCACTGCGCGAGGATAGCCGAGGCCCTTCGTGAACTTCCAGGCCCACTCCGTGGCCGAGGCCGTGGGTGAAGTTGTCGCCAAAGCCGGCTTCGGTCAGCACCTGCCGTGCCGTACGGTCCACTTCCGCACAGGCTACACCCGCCTTCACAGTCGCCAGCGCCGCTTCCTGGGCTGCCAGAACAGCACTATACACCGTGCGGAACTGCTCAGTGGGATCGTCGCCCACCCAGATCGTCCGCGTCAGATCGCTGCAGTAGCCGTCCACCCAACAGCCGGCGTCAATCTTGAGCATCTCACCGCTAGAGAGTCGGCGTCCGCCGGGGCGGGCGTGAGGCAGGGCAGAATTGGGGCCGGAAGCGGCTATGGTCGAAAACGCAGGTCCTTCTGCGCCTCCCCGTACCATACGCTGGTCCAGCTCCATCGCTATCTCGCGCTCAGTCAGGCCGGGTTCCAGATCCGCGAACAGTTCGGCCACCGCCTGCGACACAATCGCCGCCGCGCTCCGCACAAGCGCCACTTCACTGTCTTCCTTCACTATCCGCAGCTTCTCCACCACACCTGAAACAGGCTCAAGGTTGGCCGAAGTCAGCACCTGACACAGCTTGGCATACTGTGCGTAGGTGACCTGGTGCTCCTCAAAAGCCAGCCGTGAAGCGTTCTGATCGCCCAGCCACTGCAACGCCCCATCCACGTAGCCGTTGGAGTTGATGATGACACCAAGGTCCTCCACATCAAGCTGCTCGGCCTCCAGAGTATAGCGGCTGTCGGTGCACAGTGCCGCCCCCTGACCTGCTAGCACGAGATAGCCTTCGCCGCCAAACCCGCTCAGGTAGCGGACGTTGGCAGCAGATGTGACGAGAAAAGCATCGAGGCTGCTCTCTTCCAGCCAGCGGCGAACATGCTGTTGTCGCTGCAGATACTGCATCAGTCCGACAGCTCCTCTCTGATGATCCGGTGAGCGGCATAGAGGGCCAGTACGTAGCTGTAAGCGCGAAATCCGCTTATCTGGCCGACGCACGCCGGCGCAGTCACCGACTGAGTGCGGAACGCCTCACGTGCATGCAGGTTGCTCAAATGCACCTCGACGGCAGGTATGCGCACTGCTCGCAGGGCGTCGGCAAGCGCTACAGATGTGTGAGTGTAGCCGCCCGGATTTATCACGATGGCCTGCGCCCAGTTCCGCTCTCTATGGATGATGTCTATCAGCTCACCCTCATGATTGCTCTGGTGGATGCGCAGCTCCACGCCGAGCTGGGTGGCTTCGCGCTGGAGCATCTGATTGATCTGCTCCATACTCACGTCGCCATAAAGCTGCGGCTCGCGATCGCCCAACAGGTTCAAGTTCGGCCCGTGTAGCACCAGTATTCTCGTCATCGCACTCCTCCCATACGCCACTACGCCCTATCTCACTCTTGACCTACTCCACTCTTGACCCGTCGCGTTCTGACCCGCATCACCCTGGCCTACTTCACTCTGGCCCGTCTCACTCTGACCTACATCACTCTTGCTCAGGCTGTGTCCTGGCACTGCGGATCAGACTATCGAGTCTTTCCGCGTCCACCGGCGAACGTCCTGCAGTTTGCGTCAGATTGCTCGACGCGTTCGGGCCGGCTTGCTCGATTTCCATCAAGCCACGAGTGTATGCCGCCGACGCCTGCTGTGTACGCTCCCGCTGCTGGTAGAGCTGCCCCAGTTCCAGATGTGCCATGCCGGCGAGCAACCGGCCACTCTCGCCCAGCGTTTCCGCTTCAGCGACCACTTGCAGCAGTGCGGCTTCCTGCAGTGCCCACTGCCCCAGGCGCCTGCGCACTTCTGCCAGCCATAGCAGGTTGATCGCATCAGGCTGAACTCGCATCACCTCATACAGCCGATCAGCCATGGCCTCCATCTCCGCCATCTCGGCAGGGCGTCGCCCCAGCACCGTCTGCTCCAGCTCAAAGCGGAGCTCTTCGCCTATCAGACGGCGCCTGAGCAGCATCAGCGCCTCGTACACCATCTGGTGGCCATCTGCTACCCTGCCGTCAGCATAGGCCGTCTCTGCCAGGTAGGCCCAGGCCCACACATAGCTGATTTCGGGCAGCTCCGGCACCGCCGCATATCTGCCGGCAGGCCCATCGAGCAGGGCCACCGTACGCTGATATGTGTCTCTAGCCTCAGCATCTCGACCCGCCTGCTGCTGCACCTGCGCCAGCTCCACCAGCTCTCTGGCACCGATGGGATAGCGCTCCACCGCTGCCTGGGCGTACTCGAGCGCATGCTCCATATCACCCTGATACGTGTACATCCGGGCCAGTGCACGATACGATCGAGGTGCCGTAGGTGCCCGGCGCACGGCCTGCAGACGCGCTTCGATAGCCCTGGGCAAAAACGGGCTGTCAGCACTGCGCGCCTGCGCCTCGTAGACTGTAGCAAGCGCCTCCCATGCATCTGCGGAAAATGGGATGAGCCGGGTTGCCGACCTCGCGAGGTCTTCGGCTCTATAGTAGTTGCCGCGCTGAAGCATGACCCCGGATCGCACAGTCTGCCCTTCTCCGACGGCCAGCCACAGCCCTACCAAAAGCACGATAGCCAGAAGTGCCAGACTGCCAATCCACCTCGACGTGGAGGCCAATGCTACCGGATCGTGGGTTCGTGCAGAAGAGTCATGTCGATTGGCCTGCAGCGCCGATGAGGGCATCAACGCTGTGCCGAGCAAAGCAGATGCCGATACCATCACTGCCGCGATGTACATGCTGTAGTCGGCCAGGTTGTGTACGGCCAGAGCGACCAGCCAGGCCGCCGCTGCAGCAGCCACTGCCGCGCCGGGAACGCCGTGACACTGTGCTCTGCGCCCACAGTACCATAGTGCCGCCGCACCTGCGATCAGGGCTATGAACAGCCCCGGCCAACCGACCTCGGCAGCTATCTGCAGGAAGCTCTGATGTGCAGATCGAGTGTACCCCGCCTGCGCGTAAGCTGAGTACGCATACTCGAAGCTGCCCGGCCCGAAGCCCAGCAGCGGCCTATCATGCGCCATTTGCAGCGTGCCAAGCCACGTGTAGTAGCGAAACGCCACGGAGTGGTTATCCAGCGAAAAACCTCGCAGCACGCGGTTGTGCAGTGGTGGCACGAGCAGCACCGCCAGCAGTGCCAGCGCGGCCAGGACTACACACAGCACTGCTGACATCCGCCGTCCTCGACCTGACCTGACAGCCAGCAAAGCGAAAGCCATCAGCCCTACCAGAAGACCTATGAGCCCCGCGCGTGACCCGGTCAGCAGTATGGATGACCCGATAAGCAGCAGGGAAAAGCCCAGCGCGATGAGCCCGTAGCGCGGCCGCTGAGCTGGCCCCTCGGATCTGCCATCATGGACGTGTCTGTCATCTCCATCCGCGGACTGTCGCATCCACTGGTGTCGGGATAGCAACAGCGCAGCGCCGATGAGCAGTGGCCCTATCAGATATGAAGCCAGTACGTTTGGATTGTACAGCGGACCGAAGACACGCCATGCCTTTTCACCGCTGAGTATAACCGTGTGGGCATACTCACGCACCGCCCACAGTCCACAGATCGCTCCTGCCACGACCAGAGCCATCGGGACCGCCCAGCGCCATCGCCGCTCCCTGAACCCCTCGCGCGCCATCCAGTACACCAGCAGGCAGTCCACCAGTGCCAGCAGGAAAACAAGTCCGGCGTACTTGTACACTGCCAACAGCAGCGCCACCACACACCAGGCGGCGAACGCAAGCAGTGCGCCATCGAGGGGCCGATAGCGCACTACTCTCGCACGCTGTCCCGACATCGCTACACCGGCATACCATAGCAGCGCCGCCAGCGCCACCACGCAGTGCATGACCAGCACCTGCCAGCGGAAGCTCTTGCCCGCCAGCAGCGGATAAGCTACCAGCGCCGACAGTAGCAGTACTCGCCCCGCATCACGCATAAGCCTAGCATACCTGCTAACCGGTGGCATCTGGCCTCTGCGCTCCACTCAGTAGTCCCCGCACTCTAGTGATACCCGCCATGGTAAGATAACTGCAGATAAGAAGACCGCACCGAAGCGATATCCCCAGCGACACGACCGCCCGACTGAAACAGTTGCGGGCCAGATGCTTAGCGTACAGCCGCCGCATACTGCGATGAGTTCGGATTATGGTCGGTATCACCACCTGGCTGGTGCTGCGCCCGATGGCATGCACCACCCTCGGTTCGGGCGTATACCATACCTCCCAACCGGCCTTGTGCAGGCGGAAGCAAAAGTCCACGTCTTCCGAGCCCCAGAAAAAGGCCTCATCCAGATAGCCGATCTGCTCCAACGCCTCCCCCCGCACCATCATGCACGCACCTGACACCCAGTCCACCTGCCGAGCGTCGCCGTGATCCCACTCCGTCATCAGGTAGCGACTGGGAGATGCGGCGCCGGGAAACAGTCGCCCCAGGATGGTGTTGCGAAATATAGCCGCAGTTATGGTGGGAAATCGCCGCGCTGAGTACTGCAAACTGCCGTCGGGATTGCGTAGTTGCGGCCCTATCGCCCCCGCTTCGGGGTGAGCATCAGCAAACTGCAGCAGTGCCTGTAGCCCTCCCTCAGGCACGATGGTGTCGGGGTTCAGCAGCAAGTAGTACTCCGCATCTGCTGCCTCCAGCCCCTGGTTATTCGCCGCAGCAAATCCACGGTTTTCCGAGTTGCAGATCAGCCTGACTTGCGGATAACGCTTCTCCAGCATCTGCACTGTGCCGTCTGAAGAAGCGTTGTCCACCACCCACACCTCTATGCCTTCGCCTCTGTTGCCTGTCATCAGTGAATCCAGACAGCGGTGCAGGTCGTCTTGCACGTTCCAACTGACTATGATTACACTCAGGCGACATCTGGGATCACCGACGGAGTGCTTCTGTTGGATCGACTCGGTCATGAGAGTATCCGTGATAGTGCGAACAGGCGCCGACCTATCGGCCCGCGCCCGGTCACCAGTATGGTCGTATGTGCACACGTGCCTACTTTTTGGGGATGTCCTCGGCTTCTTCCTCGAGCATGATGGGGATGTCGTCTCTTATCGGGAAACGCTTCTCACACGTGTAGCACAGTATCCAGCCTTCTTTTTCTGTCACCGGCCCCTTGCACATCGGACAGGCCAGTATCTCCATCACCTTCTTGTCTACCATCTGTGCACCTCCTGTCAACTGGGTATGTTTTTCCGTTTCGCCCTGACGGCCCGCTTCACCTGCGTCCGGCCAGCGCACTTGCCGCTATCCGCGCCTGCATGCCCAGCCAGATCGTACTCACCGCCACACCGTACACCACCGGACACAGCCTGCCTCGGTAGTGCTTGCGGTAGTAGCGCAGCAAGCTCAGATGCGACTCGCGTATCATCTGCCGCCGCACCTGTCGGGTAGACGCCCCGCCTTCATGTACCATCGATGTCTCCGGCGTAAACCACACTTCCCACCCGGCATCCCACAACCGGCGGCATAAGTCTACGTCGTTGAAGAAGATCGGAAAGCTTTCATCCATCAGCCCGATTTCGTCCAGCGC
>JAAYSP010000185.1 GCA_012518355.1 candidate division WS1 bacterium
TACCCTCTCGCAGGAAGGGTAGAGGCGATCATAGACTGCTCACTCGTAATCGGACGATGGCAGTCTCGAGGGCCTGTGGATGCTCGTGACCCATGGTGCGGCATCAACGCACGCGGCTTCGAGATAGCTCGCGTAGAGCTCGATGATGGCAATACGGTGGTCATACTTGCCGATGACCCGGGGCTGAAAATCGACGGCGAGAGCACTTCAGAAGTGTACCACCCGGCTCGCAGCTTCGAGGGTGCCAATCTGTTCCGCATTCCGTGTGCCACTGCCCTCTCGCAGGGAGGGTAGAGGCGGTCATAGACTGCTCACTCGTAATCGGACGATGGCAGTCTCGACGGCCTGTGGATGCTCGTGACCCATGGTGACGGCATCAACGCACGCGGCTTCGAGATAGCTCGCGTAGAGCCCGGTGATGGCAACACAGTGGTCATACTTGCCGATGACCCGGGGCTGGTGATCGACGGCGAGAGCACGTCAGAAGTATACCACCCGGCCCGCAGTTTCGAGGGAGCCAATCAGTTCCGCATACCGTGTGCCACTGCCCTCTTGCAGGGAGGGTAGAGGCGGTCATAGACTGCTCACTCATAACTGGACGATGGCAGTCTGGTGCCGCATCTGCGCCGCGAGGGCTACAGTGCTTCAGAGGTTGCCTAGGGCCGCGTCTCTGGAATTCCTGCGTTTTTCCTCCAGCCGGTAGATGAGAGAGCAGGTTGGCTTGGCCTTCAAGTGTCTTGTAGGCACTGGGCTAGAAAAGCCTCATGCGATCACCGTACTCTGGAGTGCATTTGCGCGCCACTGCCGAGCATCTTGCTAGCCAGCACGAGGCTGCTCGGGGAAGCTACTGTCAGGGTCAGCGTCAGGAGTGGCCTCGTCAGCGGACGGCAACGGGATCTGAGGCATGATTTGTCGACCGCACGAACTGCCCTGCGACGAGGGGGAGATGGTAGCCGCCCTCTGTAGGTGCGGATTGCAGCGTGAGGCCTCAGGCCCATACGTATGGCCTGCGGAGATCGGCTCATGTAGTCGAGGCGTGTGGCGAATACGTGGTGGTGTGATACGTGTGGCATGGTGCACCATGGTATCGCGGGTAGTGGCGTGAATCGCGCGGCGGATGTGTCTTATAGGCTATGCGTGTAGCGACTGTACAGTTGCCGTCGTAGGCAGGCTTTCCAGCCTGTATGTTCAGCATCAGCCCCCATAGCCATACGACAGACGAATGGCTGCCTATGCCCTCGTTGCTGCGGACGGTTCACCTACCTCCTGAGCCCCCTCACCGCAATTCAGTGGTCTCGTTAGCGGATGGCAACGGCATCTGAGGCATGGTTTGTCGACCGCACGAACTGCCCTGCGACGATGGGGAAATGGCAGCCGCCCTCTGTAGGTGCGATTGCAGCGTGAGGCCTCAGGCCCATACGTATGGCCTGCGGAGATCGGCTCACGTAGTCGAGGCGTGTGGCGATACGTGGTGGTGTGATACGTGTGGCATGGCGCACCATGGTATCGCGGGTAGCGGCGTGAGTCGCACGGCAGATGTGTCTTATAGGCTATGCGTGTGGCGACTGTGCAGTTGCCGTTGTCTGCTCTCTGGAGAGAGGAAGTATGGGGATAGGGCAGACAGCCGGGGCGAGCCACAGGTATGGCGGTGCCGCGGATATGTCAGCGGGGATGTGGATGGCATGGTATCGCAGTGACGCAGATGATGTGGTGGCACAAAATGCAGTACTCTATCTTCTCTTCCTCTTCTCCTCTCTACTCTACCACTATATTCTCTATAGGGTATATATAATTGCTCTTAATTGCCACAGAGGAAGGCTTCAGTTTTGCGGCATCTGTGTCATCTACGTCATGAAAAACGCGAGGGATCCCGTGACAGGTGCCTCCCGCACAGCAGACAGTATCTATGTTTTGCCTCATGTTGCGTCATAGTGTGTCACCATGTAGCATCATGCGGCATTTCGGGCACGTGAGGGAGCTCCTAGCCTGACGGGTTGTCGGCTGGAGGCGCATGGCCGAGTACAACTTCGGGAAATCAGTTAAGACATAAGTGTGCGGCATTTCTTGGACTGGTTGAGCATCGCACCTGTCTCCTCTCTCCATAGGGGGGGAGGTCTCTCAGTGTCGTTGCCCATGCTTGGGTTGAGATTCTGTACGCGGGCAATGTGACGGCCAGCACATGCTGTGAAAGTGTTTCATGTTTCAACTGTCGGGAGGGGCAGTGCGTGGAGGGGGATATGGTAAGATATACGTTGTAGAGACAGGATAGCGCCTAAGGGCGGTTCGGTATTTGCGTGACTGCCGAATCGTGGCGGTGTGTGAGGGGGCATTCAATCGAGGAGCAGTTTTATGACCCAGCCATCGCAGCCATCAAACCTACATGAGCAGCAGTGCAGGAGACTGCTTGAACAGATGCCGTGGTTGGCCGCGTACGACCATGAGTTTCTGATGCAGTTTGTCAGAGCGGGGGTAAGGAGGCCTCAGGATCTGTGGAAGCTCTATTCGCCATCATCCGCATCGAATTCAGCTCACAGGCAGGAGTCTGATGCTCAACCACTGGGGCAAGCCAAGCCACAATCGCCGGCTCAGGCAAGTCCAGCCACAACGCCCCCAGAAATGCTGCATGACTATCCGCTTGAGTTCGTCCTCGAACAGATCGGCGATACCAACACGTGCTTGCTTAACATTCTGCGACGCAACGGCATCAATACTGTCGGCCAGCTCCTGCAGCTTGATGAAGGGAAGCTGTGGCAGACGCGTCACTGTGGTGCCAGGACTGTGGGTGAAATCTGCGGTCTCCAGCAGCAGATCATGAGCGATCTGCGCAATCCTGAGCGGTGTGAGAAGTTGCGTGCTGCCCATGCTCAGGTGCACAAAGAC
The DNA here is from genome assembly GCA_012518355.1 of candidate division WS1 bacterium. Classification (GTDB taxonomy): domain Bacteria; phylum Armatimonadota; class Zipacnadia; order Zipacnadales; family UBA11051; genus UBA11051. Next base: position 2,881 of record JAAYSP010000185.1, read on the forward strand.
GCAGATGAGCAGTTGCCCTCGGCTTCTGTTGCAGCATTAGATGTAGCACCGTCTGATGTGGATGAAGTGCGTCAGTATAGTGTCGACTCGCTCGCTGAATTGCTAGAGCGTCTACTCGAATCGCTTCTCTCACATATCGGGCAAGCGGCTCATGCTCAGCGCGATGCAGACATCTGGCGTTGGCGGCACGGCCTGACGGAGAGCGGGGCAAGCACTCTTCAGGAGATCGCCGAATATCATGACCTGAGCAGAGAGCGCATCCGACAGATTGCTGACCGGAGCGTTCATTCGTGTTTGACTTTGTATGACGAATTCGTGCCGACCGACGAGCGCGGCATGTACGGACTGACGGCCATCCCGATCTCCCACATCACTGACCGCTTCGTCGAACACTACCGCCACCGCGCCGCCGAACACCTGCCGGTAGAACAGATCGGGGGGCTTACTTGTCAGTGTCGCGTTCGTAGTATCGTCTGATAGCGTCATCGGCCATGTCTCTTATGGTCCGGATGTCGTCTTCGTCCAGTGACTTCCACAAATGGCGGTCAAACCTCACGAAGGCGGCATCGCGCTCTCGTCTCAGAAATTTGCGGCGTTCAAACTTCTCAAAAGGCATCATGAGCACGAGTTGTTCGATTTCATCATCGGAAAGCGTGGCGACTTTGCCCATTCGAATTTGTCCGCGTTCAACCTGCAATCCCTGTCTATCACGCTCTATATAAAAATCGCGAAATTTGTTGACCAAGTCAGCGAGTCGACATCGACCTTCAGTGTCAACACTGTCGAGCAAGGCAAGCAGCATCACCGGTTTGTATGAAGCTGCCATGTCCATTTCCGTCGCAAATTGCAGGAAGTCTTTTTTGCGGGTGGCCGCAGTTCGCCTGGGAATGCGGAATTGCCGACGAATGTTTTCGACCCGGCTTTTGTCAAAGTAGTGATAGGTTCGCATGCCTATCTCGATCTTGTGGTCGGCAGTGAGTTTTCCGTTGCGGACCCAGTTTAACGCCGTGCCTCCGCCGACACCCAGCCTTATCTCCAGCTCCCCAACAGTCAGCATGTCAGCGACTTCTGTTTTCCAGTCGAATATGTCAATCTCTTCAAAGCGGTCCACATAGAGTCCAAGAAACTCTATTTCCGCCGGTGACTTCCCAACATCCAACTCCATTTGTTCGTGTGCGAGTTCATGTGGAGGAGCGGCTACCAAAACGCCAGGCGCATATTTCCGGATGCCAAACAGCCTGTGGGTGTTGACAGCCTGAGCATAACGGGTTGTATTGTCAATGAAGTCAAACACATGCAGGCAATCTTTGCCTGGAGCTAAGCGCGTTCCTCGCCCCAGTTGCTGGATATATAAAACACGGGACATGGTGGGCCGCGCCATCATCAGCACTTCCGTCCGTGGCGAATCCCATCCTTCGTTTAACAGGTCGCAGGCGCAAAGCATCTGTAACTTCCCTGATGCATAACGCTCAAGTATTTCGTCACGCTGGCTTGGGCTCATACGCCCCGATATCGCTTCCGTAGGAATCCCGGCTGCTTTGAATAGGCTAGCCAGGTGTTCGGCGTGTGCGACACTCACGCAAAAGGTGACGCCGGACTTCTGTGGCACGTGCCTCATATAGGTTGCAACAATCAGCCGGTCACGTTCTGGTATGGTGATGCCCTGTTCCAGATCTCGAAGCCGATAGTCATTTCCGTTGAAACGAAGTCGGTTGAGGTCTATGTTTGTCTTCACTCTTACACACCTGATAGGTGCAAGAAGCCCTTTTTCGATAGCTTCACGTAATCCAAGACGAGGGGCACATTCGCGAAAAAGTGTAAGCAGCGATTGATTGTCAGTTCGCTGATCAGTGGCGGTCAAGCCCAATGTGAAATCAGGCTTGAAGTACTCGAATGTTTTCTTAAATGTGGGGGCGGGTACATGATGGGCCTCATCGGCAATCAGGTAACCGAACTCAGCCGGGTGAAAGGCTTTCAGATTTCTGCCTACACCCTGGTACGTTGCGACAACTACAAATGTGTCAGGTTTGCTTCTGCCACCCCGGTACACATCACAGTCTACTTCGGGCCAAAATTGTCTGAATTGGTCAGCAGTCTGGGTAACAAGCGTGCTTCGGTGCACGAGGTATAAAACTCGCTTCCCCACGGCCTTAGCATCACAAATGGCGGTGAGCGTTTTACCGGCACCTGTTGCATGCGTTAGCAGGGCGATCGTCTTTCTCTGTGCCCGCAACTCCGACAGATATGCTAATGCGTCGCATTGGTGCTCATGAAGCGCGAAGTGCTCCCCGTCCTGAAGAGGAAGATGTCCGTCAAACGCTGTTTCTCGGAGCTCGTCCTCGAGAAACAGCCTGATCTGTCGGATGACGTTTTCACGTTCCTGGGCTAACTGACCATCGGTCCACCGATACACCTTCCAACCCAAATGGACGAGGCTGTTTTGTCTAAGCAAGTCATCACGAAACTTGTTGCTGCTCACCATCCCGCTGTCAGGCCGGTGCCAAAATTCCCCATCCACCTCGAATGCATACCGTGTAGTTCGTGCAATCAATGCGAAATCTATATAACGAGCATCTTGATATATGTCTTGCACTGGGTAGTTGGGAATTAGATGCGAGACCATATCTATGCCTACGGCATCCTGGAATATCTCCACGAATAAGTCTTCGGCGCCCGTCGCGGCCTGGTTAAGTATACCGTTGCTCAACACGATCGGACACCTCCTCATGACACGTCCTTTGGCGCGCCTCTTTTCTCTATTCACTCTACGAAGAGCCCAAACCTGCCTGCAGATATGTTGGATCAGGCGTCATTTCGCGCCGATGTTGATCCGCTGCACGTGCTTGCCAGCCACTATCTGCATGAGCGCGAAGGCTTGTCGTGGACAGCAGCACTGGAAAAGGCGCAGCAGGGGGAGCCTCCGGACGATGGCGATTAGCCTGACAACAGAAGCCGCGGTTACGCGACAGGTTCGTGAAGCTATCGTGCAGGCCCGTGCCAGGCGCTATCCGACAACGCTGATACTTGTCGAAGACGAATTGTCCGACGAAGAACTATGGGCACATCTGGCGCCGAGGTTGAAGCTGGCTTATACCGACTTGCTGGAGACTGAAGACGAGACGTTGCAGCAGGCAGTGCGGGGCCCCTGGCCGGAACTTGCAGAATGGATGCGACAGGCGGCACGCGCTTCGACGGGAGTGCTGTTCGTCGGTGTAGATGAGCTGGTAACACGCTGGGATGATATAGAGCGCGCGGCGTTTTTCCGCAAGCTTTTGCATAGCGAGGCGTATCACCCGACAACGTACGATTCGGTGCCGATAATGGTAATCAGCAGGCTTGCCGCCGACCTGGACCTCCCACCAGCTTCCGCAGACTACGGGGCGGTGCTGGACCTGACGGGAGTGCGGTGAGCACCGGCAATTGGGAGTAGAGTGAGACGGGGTTGGAGTATGTGGTGCGAGCTTTGTGGAACCGACGCAAATGGGGGAAATCACCATGTCTGAGAACTTGTCTTCGCTAATCCAAACAGCTCCCGCCTTCAAGGCCGCAGTGAACCTTGAAGACGGCTTTGATGACTTCGAGAAGGCAGCCGCCTATATCCCCACCGAGCACGGCGTGAATATCCTATCTGATCTGGGCAGGCAGACTGCTATCTCCTCCGCCTCCCGCCAGCGCATCATAACCGGCTCTTACGGCACTGCCAAAAGCCACATAGCACTGGTGCTAAGTACGCTCTACCGGGGGCTTGCCGACAAAGTGCGGCCAGTTCTCGAACGCGTGAAGCAGCATTACCCAGGCCAGGCTCAGACAATCGAGGCCGATATCGCACGCATCACCCCCGAGCAGCCATACCTGGTAGTCGTGATAGTGGGCGACCAGGACGATTTCGATCTGGCGCTGATCAGGCACCTGCGTAAAGCTTTGCAACGAGAAGGTTTGGGAGATCTCGCTCTGCAGACCGAGTTCGATGCCGCGGCAAAACGGCTGGAACAACTGGCCTTAGATCCGGAAGCCCAAACGCGACTGAGCGCGGCTTTGGAGCGAATTGGGGCGGCCACTTGGAAAAGCCTCCACGAGGATCTTCTTGCCGGTGGCAGGCTAGAGACGCTGGAGCGCTTTGAGCAGTTGCATCGAGAAGTCTGCTTCGATGCAGAGTTCCGTGTCGAAGGGCGGGTCAAAGCAGTTGACGCCTACCGCGAGGCTGCCAGGAAGCTTGTTGAAGAGGGACGCTTCCATGGCATTGTGGTCATCTGGGATGAGTTCGGACAGTTCATGGAGAGGGTGGTGCGCGACCCGGGAAATGTCGGCGGGGCGGTGCAGGCGTTTGCCGAACTGTGCCAGGAAAGCCGTGAAAACCAACTGCATCTGTACCTCATTGCCCACCGAAACCTGGACGCCTATACCACCATGGGACGGGAAGGCAGTGGACTGAGTCCAACCCAGCAAGAGATGTGGACTGAGGATTTCAAGAAAGCAATGGGGCGCTTCAACGAACTGCCCATGGGGACGCACCGCGAAGAGCTGTTTGAACTGATGGGGCACGCCATCATCAAGATGTGGGACAACGGCTGGGAGCAGTTCGCGGCTGACCATGATAGCCATTTCACGATGCTTGCCGAGAAGGCGTATGAGTGCAAGCTGTTTCAAGACCTAAGCTATAAGCGGCTCCGTGAGAGAGTCGTCGAGGGCTGTTATCCTCTGCATCCGGTGACAGTTGCGCTGCTACCGCGACTATCGGATATGGTGGCTCAAAACCAGCGCACGATGTTCACATTTCTGTGTGCCGATGAGCCTGATACACTAAGCCAATTCATCCACGAAACACGTTTGCCGGGCCCCTCAGACTTGCCACCGACACTGACTGCTGAGCGACTGTGGAACTATTTCACCAGCGCGATCCGCGATGACGATATCTACGGACAGAAGGTCTACCGGACCTACCAACGGGCCGTGGCGAACCTGACCACCGAACAACGAAAGCAGGATCTAGTGCTACGACTAATCCGGTTACTTTCGCTGGTGGAGTTGGTGGCAGTCGGGAGTTCCGGTGATCGCAGCCTGGCGACCGAGCAGAATCTAGCGCTATCGTTGGGGCTGGATTCCGACAGGCAACGGGCGGAGCTGTCATCGCTACTTGAGCGGTTGTCAGAATATGGAGCCGAACGTGTGCTTCAGCAACGGCGTGATGGCGTCTATCAGCTCATTTCAGGTGGTGGAAAGGAGCTGCGCGAAGCGGCCGAAGAAGTGGCGCGTGACTCACGGGCATCCTTTGCTGTGGCTGAGTTCATGCGCAATCGCTGGGGGGAGTATCGCAGAAAGCGCAGGCAGGAAAAGCAAGTGCTGGGCCTGGCGACTGAGGTCAACACTGACATAGATGCTCGCCCAGTGCAAAGAGTTGTGCAGGTGGTGCCAATTGTCGCTGATGAAATGGACAATCTGCGCCAGTGGACCACGGACATAGGTGGCGGTGACTACCACGATGGCGTCTTATTCGTGGCTTTGGCCAGTGAAGACGCTCAGATCGGGACAGTGCGTCGGCAAGCAGCAGAGTGTGCTGATCAACGCCAGTTGCTGTTCATGGTGCCTAACAGGTCGCTGGTAGGACTATTCGAGGTCGCATTGAACATCCACGCTTTGGAGACCGTGGCAGAAGGGGACGCGGCCTTGTGGGGTGAGGGGGGTGAGAGGCGGGATGAGTGGGAGGCCGAATACGAAGCCGCGTATGACCGCCTCCAGGGAATTGTGAAGCTCCTGGCGGTGAAAGAGCATACCGGAGATCTGGACTGTACAATTCTCTGGCAGGGTGAACCACATCCGGTCCGCGTATGGCAGGATGTAGTGGAGATCGTAAGTAGGGCGATGGGCGAGGTTTTCTCTCACACACCTCGGATTCGCGATGACGTCATGAGGATGAGCAGCGGGCGTGATGGCACTGCCGGCGCCAGACGTTCTGTGATTGACAAGATATTGAACAGAGATGGACCCAGGCTGCTGGAGAACGAGACAGGCGCGGCCCAGAGGCGGTTTATCAACATCATCGAAAAAGATCTCGGTTACTTAGTGCGCAATGGGAGGCCAGAGTTACGCGCGCCTTCTGCTGAGCAGCATCCTGAAGCGCATGAAACACATCAAGCTGTTCGTGATTACGTTGATGCAGTCAAGACAACGCCTAAGAGCCTGGCAGAGTTGGTACAGCGTCTATGTTCTCCGCCATTCGGAGTTGGCATCAGGCTCGTACCTATGCTTTTCGCACTCGCTGCACGTGAAGAGATTCTGGCGAGCAATCTGCGTCTGGAACAGAACAAGTCGCGTGGCGCTGCGCCGTCGAAAATTGATGGCTCAACACTCCAGGATGCTTTCCGGAACCCAGATGCCTATACTACATCCTTAATGGCGCATACGGATCGCAGCTTGTCGAACGCCTTTCCACAAGGTTGCCGGTATGGCTTGATCGCAACCAGCTGGCACAAGACGAGTCAGCTTTCGGATTGCTGCCGGGCAGCAGATATGTCCTGCACGGATTACTGCACCCAGAAACGCCTGCCCCCGACTATGTCCCACCAAAACCTACCTTTACACCCGAGGAGATCTATCGGGTTGAAGACCCCGAGACGGTGCTCACCAGGCTGTGGGAGTGGTGGCAAAGTGAAAGGAAAGACAGGATCGAGGAGTATGAGGAAAGCCTGTATCCGCATGCCCTTGTGCCACAACTCACACACGACGAATACACTGAGAAAACCCAGTGGCGAGCGGAGTGGTTGAAGTTATTGTTGTTGGGGGTGTGCCACCGGATGGGGCGTACCAAGCCGGGACAGCATCGGGGTTTTCTGGGGCTACTCGAGGAAAGAGGATGGCTGGCTACTATGGCTAGCCCCGACAGTACTTACGAGCAGTGGATGCAAGTTCTGGATGACTATATCAATTCTGATAAGATAAATGGCGAATACTATCGCTGGATGCGCAATTTCGTCGGGATTAGGTGGTTGGCCCTTCATCTTGATACCTACTGCGACATATTCCAAGCTGTGGATCGCATGCCCACTTTCTCAATAGGCACTGTGCTGCGCCCACGAGATGCTCACCTACTTGAAGGCAGCGGCATCACGGCACCGCCACTTGATCGGGTGCTTGGTATCGGAATATGTTTTGTCTTGCGCGAACTTGTGCGTTTCAAGGTCATCACAACTCCGAAAGCCCATCCTTACTGCTATGTGCCGTCCTCCAGTGTGATAAGGATAATGAGAAGTCTAGGTTGTGACGATCTTGACGATGAGGAGCGGTACGTACAATCCAGGAAGATTTACGACTTTCTGCACAGCGAGCTTGGCGATGAGAAGGTGACGTTCGGAGGCGGATTTGATCTACCACTTATCTACGCGGCTTATGACGAGCAAGTGCGGCTAGACGTGGGCCTGCCACAATACCTATAGGGCGAGTACCGTTGGCAATTATCCGTGGGTAGGTACTCATAGGCAAGTTGGCAGCCGCAATTGGTGTTGGGAGTGATTTTGTGTGTGTACTGATCAGGATATGTACATTGAAGGCGATCAGGTTGAGCATTCAGAGCTGGGGAAGGGGACAGTCGAGTTAGATCGCGGCGATACTGTCATCGTCAGGTTTAGCAGTGGTATTGAGGAATGCGTTAAGGACAAGCTCACGCGGGTAGCGACTCCGCTGCAGGCACTTGACAGGCCGCAGTGGGACCGCCCGCTCGAAGTTGTCACCCGCATACAGGCAGAGGCGGTTGCTTCCGTCAACGATGCCTGGGGCGTACTTTCCAGGTCGAGGATAGCATTGCTGCCCCACCAGTTGTGGGTTTGCAAACGTGTGTTAGAGCGATGGCCGGCGCGGTGGCTGATTGCCGATGACGTTGGGCTTGGCAAGACCATTGAGGCTGGTCTCATCCTGTGGCCACTGATCTCTCGTGGAATAGCCAAACGGATCATGATTCTCTGTCCTGCTCATCTCATTCAACACTGGCAATACCGGTTGCGCAAGATGTTTGACATACGTGTGTCCGAGTACAGGACAGATCTCGACACAGCGGCGGCAGAATGGTTTGTACAGCATGACCGAGTGGTTGCATCGCTACAGACTGTACGGGGATGGCTTGGCGCGCGAGAGAGGTGTAATAATACCGAGCGGCTGGAGCGGCTGCTGAACAGCCCACCGTGGGACCTGCTGATTGTTGATGAGGCTCATCATCTCAACTATGACGAGCATGGTGGCCCAACGCTTGGCTATAGCCTGGTGGAAAGGATGTTCGAGCGCGGGCGTGTGGAATCAGCGTTGTTTTTCACAGGTACGCCACATCGAGGTAAGGACTATGGCTTCATAGCCCTGTGTGAGCTTCTCAGGCCAGATCTGTTCGACAGGGAAAAGCCCCTGATGGCGCAACTGCCACGATTGACGGACATGATGATACGCAACAATAAGTACGCTGTCACCGATATAAACGGTAAGCGCCTGTTCACCAAGCCCAAAGTTAGTGACAACACTTACCATTTCTCTCCAGCGGAGGAGGACTTCTACCATATGCTCACCGAGTTCATCCTGAGTGGGCACGCGTATGCGTCTGAGCTTCAAGCGCGTGATGGGCGCGCTGTAATGCTCGTGTTGGTAGCCATGCAGAAGCTGGCTTCGAGCTCGGTAGCTGCCATCAAGAGGGCCATTAGCAGGCGGTTGGAGCGGATTAAGACCATCAAAGCTGAGCATAGTCGTGCTAAATACGAGCGGGCGCAACTCGATAAGCTTCTTGCTGAGTACGAGGATGGGGAGGACGCTCCTGACTTGCTTGAGCGTCTCAACCAGTTGGATGAGGAGATATTCACTTTAGCGGCGAGGCTGTCGCTGATGCATGACGAGGGGCCGCGGCTTCAGCAATTGCTCGAGGCTGCGGAGCGGGTCGGGCCCGAAACAAAAATCACCAGGCTGTTGGAGCTGATTGAGACGCAGTATGCTGGCCGCCAGGTGCTACTGTTTACCGAGTACAAGGCGACGCAGTCGCTGGTTATGTCTGCGCTCATGAAGCGTTTTGGCCAGGGCTGTGTGACTTTCATCAATGGTGATGATGCGGCCGAGGATGTGGTGTTACCGGATGGCACATGCAAAACGGTGAGGATAGATAGAGAGGCGGCGTCGGAGCAGTTCAATGCTGGTGAGGTGCGCTTTCTTGTTTCGACGGAGGCTGGTGGCGAGGGCATTGATCTTCAGGAAAACTGTCACACGATCATCCACATTGATCTGCCGTGGAATCCGATGCGGATGCACCAGCGGGTGGGCCGTCTCAGTCGCTATGGCCAGTTAGAGCAGGTTGAGGTGGCGATGCTGAGAAATCCCGACACGGTGGAGTCGGTTGTTTGGGAGAAGCTCAACGAGAAGATCGAGCGGATTACCACCGCATTCAGTCAGACGATGGATGAACCTGAAGATCTGCTTGAGTTGATACTGGGGATGACCAGCCCTACGCTTTTCCGTAATCTGTATAGCCAGGCGCACGATGTGCCGCGCGAGCGGCTTTCAGATTGGGTGGATACGAGCACTGCGCAGTTTGGGGGCCAGGATGTTATGGAGGCTGTAGAGGGTCTTGTTGGCAATGCAGCGAAGTTCGACTATCAGGAGGCCTCCGGGCGGATTCCGAAAGTTGACCTGCCTGATTTGCGACCTTTCATTACGGCAATGCTCGTGTTGAACAAACGCCGTTATCAAAATAAGCCTGATGGCTCACTGTCTTTCAAGACGCCTGATCTCTGGTGTAAGCAATTTATTGTACGCCAGGAGTATGAGGATATGCTTTTTGATCGGAATGACCGCTCAGATCGGGCTGAGGAGAGGATTTTAGGAGTTGGGCATCCGGTTGTGGATGAAGCGCTCAAGCAGGCGCGGGCAAGCAGTGCCTCTGTGACGCTGCTTTCCAGCAGCGATCTGGCCCGGCCGTTGATTGTTTTCCGCATCTCCGATCGTGTCACCACAGGCGGGGGGACGGCGCGTGGTGTGGTAGTCGCACTGGAGCGCACCGGCGGTTCGGGGTGGCGGATAGTGGAGGATTGGTATCTGCTCCAGCGCATGAATACAATGGCTAATCGGCGGCGCGTTCGGGAGGCGGAGAGCCCTGCCAGTCGCGGCGATGTGGCCGTGATGGCGGATATGGCCGACGACGCGCGCGGCGTACTGCAGTCTCGGCTGGACGAACTGGACCTATCATTTGAGCGCCCCGAGCCCGCTGTGCTGGCCATTCTGTGGCCAGATGCATCCTGAGATATCGCCGTGGATCTGCATCTACGGCGAGGGGGGAGTGGCTACCGGTGCGGGGACATCGGTGTGGTCAGGTGCTGTGGCCCATGCCGATCAGATCCCAGCGGTCCTGGTAGGGTTCGTAATCCCGTATCTCGATCCAGAAGCTTGTCTTGCCCCGATCTTTCTGGTCCTGGATCAACCTGGCAACTTCAGCGCCGCGCATGATGAACATCTCCGGCGCCGGCTCGCACACTTTGCGGCAGACGATGAGGAAGTCAGGAGTCGGCGGACCGGGGGATATGCCTATTGCATTGCGCTCGCTGAGCGCTTTCACCTCCACCGTGTGCATCCGCTCCCCGCTGGCGTCGTACATGACGATGTCCACACCCTTGGCGTTACGCGATGTGGGTAGTACATTCCAGCCCCGCCTGGTCAACTGATAGCACACGAAGTACAGCCCTGCGTTGCCCACGAGTTGGTTCGACATCTTAGCCATATTGTCGCCTTCTTGCAGGACTTCGTCTCATGGGTGATTGTACTCAAGCATAGTTCACTGTGTGGAGATGATACTTGCACCGCCCAAAGTATAATTCTATCCCGGGGCTGTCGTAGGTCGCACCCCCACACTCCGCGGCCGCGCGGGCGGCACCTGGCGCGATGGGGCAGGTGGTGTTGTGTACGGATCACCTGCGGCGAGTGTGCCTGTCAGTTGTGGGGGCAGCTTTTCATCCTGCCCGCCGGGTATCATCCCCACGGTCATGGCAGGCAGTCGCCGTTGCCTTCTCCATGCGGGTGAGGGGAGATAGTGGTATGGTGCGTCACCATATATCATCATGCGCAGACCAGGGCTCTGCGCGGCCGCCACGCCCCCTCCTGACATCTATGGCACAGGGCAGCGCGCCTCAGGCATCTCCGTTTCACGCGCTCTCCGCTCCCCCCATGCGGTACTTGATGTCATAGTTGATGATGAAGTCCAGCTCATCATCAGTAAAACCTAACCATTGTCTCTAGATCGGATGTCATGCGACAGGATGGCTTCAAGGTCGTTGTCCGTGTAACCGAAGTGGTTTTTGATGATACGGTCTGCCTGCGCGAAGACTTGCGCCTGAAGCTCTGTGTTCACCGGTATGGACGGAACTCTCTCTCTGACCTCATCAGGTATTCCCTTCTCACCTGCGTGTTTGTTGATTGCCAATACACGCTGCACGTACTCTCTTACCTCGTCGGCGTGCGTGCGGCTTAAGCGCAGACCTGCCAACAACACAAGGTCGGCTCGTCGGCCGATTTCAGGCAGCAACCAGTAGTTGTAATTGCCCACGTACTTGCCCGCGTTCTTCTTGAATACCAGCGCTTCATGTCTCCGTTGGTCAAGCAGGTGCCCCAATTCAGAAAGCAATGTGTAGTGCTCCGTGGGTATGCAGTTTAGTACGGTCAAGTAGTCAGCCACGATCCACTTGGTGACGTCGAAGCCATCACCTCGAATTAGCCAGTAGCCAAGATAAGCCTCGGCGGATACTGCAGCCAATGCTGAGTATGCCATTTCTTGGGAGATGACAGGTATGAAGGCAATCTTAGTTTGTTCAGCAACAAGAAGGGAGTTCGCATCAAAACACGGGGGTTCACTGACAAATATTGATATGAAGTTGCGTGCGGCCAATGAATAACTCAAATGATAGTCGGACTTGTCCAGAGCACTGTTAAACCGCGTTGGTTCAACCGACTTGCATTCTGATAGAAGTTGATAGTAAGACTGCAATGCAGTTGAAGCGAGTTTTGGAATTTCCGACGTAATGGCGTCCAATCGCGGCCAATTCGTGTATGCCACCGTGTGGAGCAGGTGAGGACGATACTGAGCACGCCACCGAACCATCGGTGCAACCCATAGTCTGCGCAAATCAGCCTGTCGCTGGCCAATCCAAATCGTACAACGCTGGCTAACACCTGAGAAGAGCGGTGCAGGTATGTTGTCATAAGAAGAAAACCAGTTGGTATCATACTCCTCAATTAGGAGCTTGCGCAGAGACCCGAAGAAACGGCTGAAGGTTAGTGACAGGGGGACGATCATGCTGACACGACTGTAGGGCGAAGAGAGACGCACAGTGCGTTCAAGTACCCAGGCATAGATGTCGCTGGCATCACTAGTGGCGTACCCCTCCACTGAGTATTCCTTAGCTACCTTGTTTTTACTGACATACGGCGGGTTGCCGATGATGACATCGAAGCCGCCGTGGAGCATGATATCGTAGAACTGTACGTACCAGTGGAAGGGACGGTGGCTCTCCACGAACCGCGCGAACTTATTTTCCGGAGAGTCGGCTCCGTAGGCGAATGCCAGGTCGCGGTTTAGCTCCTCCTCCAGGGGGGCCAGTTGGGCCTTGAGGTTTTCCTTGGCCTCACGGAAGTGCCGGGCGCTAAAGCCGTGTTGCATCTGCAGATCCCGGAAGTTGCTGAGGCTGCGATCCACCGCCTTGATCCGGTCCTGCACGTCGCCGAAGTCGAGCACACCGGTGCCCGTTTCCCCCGCGGCTTTGGCCTGGTCAATCTCCTCGCGTGTGGCATATCCGACCAGTGTGTTGCCTGCGAGGATGTTGAAGTCTATGTCGGGAAGAGGCTCGATTTCGCTGACCTGCTCGACCTGTGCCACCAGCTTGAGAAACAGCCGCAGCTTGCATATCTCCACCGCCTCCTCCATGATATCCACACCGAAAAGGTTGTTTATGATGATGGATTTGTAGATGAAGTAGTCGCGGGAGGGATGCTCTGCGAGTTTCTCCAGCTCCTGCTCAAACCGCTGCGCCCACTGCGGGTTGCGCTCCCTGCGGGCCAGTAGCTCCTCCATGCGCTGCAGGCACAGGGCATACAGCGGCTGGAGCAGGTTGAGAGCCGCAAACAGAAATGCCCCCGAACCGCAGGTCGGATCCAGCACCCTGACGGTACTGAGACAGTCGAAATAGAACGCCCTGATGACCATCGGATCATCAGTATCGGTGAGGAAGTCCTCGGTATACTTGATGATATCGAGGTTGTAGGTGATGAAATCGTTGATCCCCGCGATCTTGCCCGCCGCATAGTCATCGAGTATCTGCTGATAACGCTGCCTGCGGGCGATATGCTCGCGCCATGTCTCGGTGGGCAGAGCGTACCGCTCATCAGCGCTCCGATTCCACTCCCCCCGCCCCGATACATCATCCAACCCCACAGCAATCTGCGACGGCAACTCGACCTCAACCCCGTGCCTCACCGCATCATGTATGTATGGCTCGATGCCCGAACCGGCCGATATGGGAAGAGGCATCACGGCCTCAGGATGAAAGCTTTCTAACCGATCAAACAGGAACGGCAGAATAGTGTTTTTGGAGATATACTCGGTGATATCCTCGCGAGTGTAGTAAGCGCCCATCTGCTTCTGGTTGATGTACTTTTCGAAAATGTAACCCAGCACATCCGGATTGATCTCGTTGTCCTCGCGCAACGGCCGATCATCAAGATGCCACTGGTAACTGTCGAAAAAATCGAAAAGCTGCCTGAATGCCTCATCAGGTATGTCTATGTCATGGTGAGCATGTTCGATCTGATGCTTGAGAAATAACCCCCCGTTGAGATACGGCACCTCGCCAAGCAAACTGCGCTGCCGCTCAGTACGCTCCTCGGGCCGGCAGGCAAATCCGTCGAAAAATAGCGTGGTCAAAAAGCCGCGATAGTACGGAATCCCACTGCGTTTGCAGTGCTCAAGACGATTGCGCAAATAGTCAGCATCGCCCGAAAGAAAACGCTTCTTCTGGATGAAATAGATGAACATCAGCCGATTGAGCATGATGGAGGCATACCACTCGCGATCCCGAAGCGCCTCGATGCCCTCGATAAACTCCAGAAAATGGCCATGGCGACTCTTGAACTCATCATAGAAACGCTTTGTGACCCGATCAGTAGCAAGCGCGGCCTGGACCCTCGCAGTAACGGCAATGATGGACGCGCGACCGAATTCGTCAAGATCGTCCCAGTCAAATGCCAGCCCCTCAAGCTTCTGCAAAAGACTGTCGCCAGGCTGGTCAGTATGGTAGCGGTGCTCGTAAACAGCCCTGCGCCTGCCACCCTCGCGCTCAACCCACATCCACAGTGTCGCAGTGCCAGGCTTGTTGACGAAAACAATGATATGCTCATGCGCCTGAGCAAGCAGCTCGCTGTGAACCCGCAAACGCACCGCACGATCAGGAATGCCCTCGGCAGATCGATTCTCAGCACGGAAAACTACCATGCCACCCTTCTCCGCCAGCGGAGTCAGCAAAACGCAAACATCATCCGAAGCAGTTACGGTGATCCCCCCCTGCCTGGAAGGGTTGTCCCAGTTTAACTGCTCTATAAACAGCCGCTTCAGATCAAGACTTTTGAGCAGGCTGCGAGTGGCGGCAAAATCAATCGGCATCGTGCGGCACCTCTTCTTGCTGTTTGAGACCAATCGAACAAACAATCTGGGGCTCACCCGACCGGTCACCAGGTTCGTCCATGACCACTAATCTCTCATCATCATACATTGTCGTGACAATTTCCGCCAGCGTCTCGTCAGAAGCCCCCAGACGCATCTGCCGACTGAGCGTGTCGCGGGCGCGCGAAGTCAGATGGTATTGGAAGATTGTATTGAGCGCGCTGCCGAGCTTCTCAGTAGCATATAACGTTGGCTGACTGCGGCCCAGATACGCCTTCAGCCGCTCATAAACGCGCCTGCGGACACTGCGCGGGGGCCCCAACGCTCCACCACTAAGGTTTTCATCAGTCAAAGCAGCATGCACCGCGCTTTCAACCCACTCATGATGCTGCGGATGACGTATCACAGGCTCGATATCAGGCCCACATGCCGCAGCAGCCAGAATGGCCGAAAGCGACTGGCTGACCGTCCGCCCCTGATCGTCCACGCGCACCAGCATATCGTCGCCCTGCTCGGTGCGCAAATATACCAGAATACCCGGAGGCCCCTCGTCTCCCTGCTGCCACATGCGAGTGGCATGCACCATGGACGGAAGCGCCAAAGCAGCATCCCTATCAGCCTCGGAAGCACTGTTCCATACCTGCAAAGCAGTGGACGTCAGGTCTACTTCGAGATCAGGATCATCAAGCGCGCTGTCGTTTTCAGTGTAGATGTCCCTCAGCTTGTTCTCGTACGCCTCATCGAAAAACTGCTCATCAGACCCCACCACTTCGTTGTTCTGACTTAGCCTCTCACGCAGGCGGGATTCGAGATTTATGATGCGCTCTACTCCGTCCGCAGGCAGGAAAGAGTATACCTTAATAGTATCATGCGCCTGCCCTATGCGATCCACACGCCCCGCCCGCTGCACCAGACGGATGATCGCCCAGGGCAGATCATAGTTGACCACGATGTGAGCATCCTGCAGGTTCTGACCCTCGCTGAGCACGTCAGTGGCTATCAGAACGCGCACCTCGTCCTCTGACGGCTTGAGCGTGTAACCGTTGCTGCAAGGACTAAAGCGCCTGCTAAGAGTAGTCGGATCGCTATGGGAGCCGGTCACCGCTTCCACATCGCCCATGCCCCTATGCTTGAGCTGTCGCGCCAGGTAGTTGGCTGTATCAGCAAACTGGGTGAAGACGATCACCTTGTCCGCCCTGTGCACTTCGGTCAGCAGGCGCTCAAGGGCCGCCAGTTTTTCATCACCCTGCGGATTCCACTGCCCTGCCTTACTCAGTACGTCGCACAGGGCCCTGGCGTCGGCAGCAAGATGCTCGGCAAGTATCGGCTGGAAATATGAAGCAGGCAGCCACTTGAAACGGCGCTGAAATGTGGTTCTGTATTGCTGATAGATGTCAGCAGCCCGCGCCTGGAAATCAGCTATGTCTCCACAGTCGGTACGGCCTTGCGCGTCGGGCTCCACATCCAGTTGTTCAGCCAGGTCAAGCACTTCCTGCTGGGTGGCCTGGTCGGCGTCGCTGGTGGCGGTGTCAAGCAGGGCCGCGTCCTGAGTGCCGATGGGCACGGGAAGACTGTTTTTTATGGCGTGCAGTGTGACCATGTTGCGCAATACGTGGCGATTGACAGAAAGCAGAAACGATTCACCACTGCTTTCGAGGCGCTTGAAAAGATTGGTGCGGCAGTAACCGATCAGCCGATGGCGAGCACGCCCCAGATCCTGGATGATCCGCTGTTGGGCGGCAGTAGCCGTCGTGCACTGGTTTTTATCCAGGTACTGCGCCAGGCCGTAGCGTGGCAGGTGCAGGCCGTTGATGACATCCACCACATCGTGCCGATATAGCCGTGCATACTGGTCGGCGGAGTCGGTTTCGTCGAGGGCGAAGTGTAGATTGCGCGGCTGACGCCTGGGGAAGTACGAACGCGTACCATCAGGAAACAGTACGAAATGGCGTTCGCGGTCTGCATCATACTCAGCATAATTGTCCATGATGAAACGCCGTGTTCTCCGCACCATGTAAAGCCGCATCAGATCGCGCCAGTCATCGGGATGCTCACTGTGCTCGAAAGCCACAAGAGAGCGTGGAGAGGCCTGGTGTGTCGCTGTAAAATCGCCTTCGTCCACTTCCTGGAAGAATTTCTCGGGCCTGACACCCAGGTCACGCTTTTCGTCAATGGATAGCCGCAACTGGTTGCTCAGATCCGCATACTCTTTGTTGTACGGGGTAGCGGTCACCAGCAAGCAGCGTGGTTCATTTCGCTCGATGTAGTCGCGAATTGCCTGATAGCGGACGCCATCTCGATTACGTAAGTTGTGGCTCTCATCGATAATCAACAGACGAAAGCGCCGCAACTCGGGCAAAACCTTCTCTACCATGCTGATGGGCACAATTCGGGCGTCCAGCTCGAATTCGTCAACATACTGCTGCCACATGCTTTTCAGGTTGGGTGGGCAGATAATCAGCGTCCCGCCACCTTCGTCGTCCTGTACGATGCGCGCCACCGCGATGGCCATAAACGTTTTACCCAGGCCGACCACATCGCCCAGCAGCACCATCTCGCGGGCATGAAGATGCCTTGCAGCCAGTGTCACCGCAGAGATCTGAAATTCGAGCAGCCTGCTTTGTAGCTCACGCGGGAGCTTGAACTCACGTGCCCCAACGCGAGCGTCTTCGGACAAATGGTGGACGATTTTCAGATATACCAGATATGGGCGCACCATTTTCGTACAAGCCCAACTTTGCTCGATAATCTCCGCCAGTTTCTGCGTGATATCGTAGCTGTGTTTGTCATCCCAGTGCTTGTGAAACCAGTCATGAAGTTTGTTGGCGGCATCCTGCTCCAGTACATCAACGTTGAGTTCGCCGTTTTGCTGCAAGCCTGCAGCGGTCAGATTGCTGCTACCGACAAAGCCCACCAGGGGCGCGACTGCGTCAGTGCGGTGGATCATGTATAACTTGGCATGTAGGGGATAGCGCAGAAACAACTTCACACGCAGCTTGCCGCTGCGCAGATGCTCAGCCAATCTTTGGAGTGCAAGCTCTGCAGCGTTGGAAGGCACTCCGAACGCAAGCTGACCGCGAAAGCTCTCAGCAGCGGTGTATTTCAGACGGGATATAGTGGGCGGGTCGAGGTACTCGTCTTTGCGTATGGCTTTGTAGGCCTCGCGCATCTGCGCTTCCGGAGGCTTCTGCATCCCCACCAGAAGCCGGCAGCAATGTTCATCAGTGCCCTCTAACGGCTCTATCAAGTCCGCCACGTACTCCCAGCCACGTAGGTTGAAGTAACCGACACACATGTCTGCCGCCTGGGCGTCGGCCATGACGTCGCGAAGACCGTCCAGTAGTATCAGTTCGGTGTTGTCGTAAATTTTCGGCATATCGTTCCCCCTACCGTATCTCGCGCGTTACTATTCATCAACCCTAACAAGCGCAATTCGTCATCGCTGGTATGTTTTCCTGCTTGCTGTGAACCTGGTGGACATACTTATGTGATGGCCAGTAAAGTAGTTGACAGAGCCATCATAGCTGCTTGTAGGCGTAAGTGGCCAGAACTCTGATACACTTCATCGGGTGGGATGCGATCGGCGTGAGGGTTGCGATTGGTGTGTCGAGAGTATCTGAGGGCTGTGAAACAAGCGTGACAAAAGAGTCACATCGATGGAGCCAAAAGTGTCGTATCCATTGGATGGCTAAATGGCCATGTGTAGAACGATGGGGCAAGTGTGGCATAGTTATCCGGTTTTCAGACTGCGGTGATACCCTTTTGACAGTGGTTGAGCGAATCTGCAGAAAAAGGAAGGCACACTATGGCGTTGGCGTTTGGCACAGGAGCCGAATGGAGAGCATACAAATTTGAACTGGTCTGCGGTACTCCCAGCACTCCCCGTAAAGTCTTCTGGCGCCCGAAGCCCGGGTTTGCCACACAGGCGGAGAGCTTCTATGTGGCAGTGCTCCGCGGTTCATGCGGGATTGCCTCCGTTATTCGGCAGATCAGGTGGCGGTCACAGTTAGCTTGAGTACATCATGCATTCGCTGGCATGGGGCATTTGCTGGGTTTGCACAAACGCCCGGCCTACCTCCAAAGCCGCAGTCCCCGCACGGGGCAGGAAAGCATTGCGTGTGCGACGAATGTTTTGTTCAATTGTTCCCGCGTCGTGATTGACGTGGTTTGGCAAAGTCCCTCAGTGTAGTGTGGTACCAGTTAACTCGGTGAACCATTATGACTGATCACGAGAAGTTAGTTGACATCCTGCGCCGGAAGCCGGGCCTGAGGGCAGGCCAAATAGCGCCGGAAATAGGCTGTACACGGCAGCATGTCAACTCGCTGCTATACGGCTCTCTTGCGAGCAAGGTCTGGCAGGACAGCAACTACCGCTGGTGGCTTGCCGATGACGCACAAGCCCGAAAGGGGCCGCCAGAACGCACCTCAGCCACGCTTCCCCAGGATAGCCGACATGGCCGTTTGTGCCGCTACTATCTGGACTGCCTGAGCCGCGAGGAGCTGGGCGAAGTCAGTGTGTTTGCGTCAGGTAAGCACGGCCTCGACTATATAGAGTTGGACACACTGCCGTTGCTGGGCGACCAGGTGGTGACTGGGCTAGCCAGGCACATGCACGACTTGAAACAACGCTCACGGCCGCGCGCAAGCTCCGTAGCACTGTATCTGGGCTACCCTGTCAGACTGCGGTGGCAGCACGCTCAAAGCGGCTGGATGGGATTTTTCGTTGAGCCTGTGTTCCTGTTCATCTTCGATGACAGCAAGTTGGACACGGGCGACGCACCTGACATCGATCCTATACCATCGCTCAACCCCGCAGTCGTGAAGCGTCTGAGCACTACCGACGGCGCACTAGGGGGATTATATGAGACGATAGCTCTGGCAGAGGAGTTGGGATTCTCCGGAGAGCATGGTCAGCTTCCGGATTTTGAAGACGTCGTGATGAGACTGATTTCTATCCGACCTCAGTGGGATTGGCTGGAGCAGATAGACCCGTACAATCTGTCCCGGGAGCCTGCGTTGTGCGATGCGAGTAAGCGAGGTATCTACAACCGCGCGGTGCTGCTGGCAACGGAACGCCCTCGGTATACGAGGGGCCTGGAGACAGAGCTTGCTGAGTTGTCGCGCTTACCCGTTAGCAAGCTCAAGGGGACGGCGCTCGGAGATTGGTTGAGCGATGTCCCACCACACAAGTCGCATCCCGAGCCTGATAGTCTACTGGAGGTCGTCGCTCTCAATCCCGAACAGCGGCAGGCGGTGCAGCAGGGACTGAGCAACCCTTTGACTGTGATCACCGGACCACCGGGCACTGGTAAATCACAGGTTGTGACCGCGCTTTTGGCCAATGCTGCAATGCACAACCAGACCGTGCTGATGGCCAGCAAGAACAACAAGGCGGTTGATGTCGTCGTCGAACGGACAAACGGTCTGGGCAGCCGACCACTGCTGCTGCGCGTGGGCAAGGACGAGCATCATGATGCCCTCTCCATGTACCTGTCTGAGCTGCTGGCAGGTCAGGTGAGCGCGGATGACAGGAGCGAGTTTGAGCGTCGCTTAGCTGGTCTACGTTCGCTTGGAGAGCAACAGGCGGCCCTGGACACGGAGCTAGACCAGGTCACACAAGCGCGCAATCTCACCGAGCGATTGGCGGAGGAAGTACATTATCTTCGTGCAGAGTTGGGACATGAGGTATTCGCTGCCATACGCCACCGCGACATGTCCGCATTCCAAACGCAGCATGAGGCGCTGGAACAGGCACTTAGGCGCGCATCACCGAAACAAGCAGGCCGGCTTACCGAGCTGTTTTGGTTTTGCCTGGCGCGCAGGAGGATGGCTGTTCTGGCGCAGGCGGCACAGCGTTTGGAGGAGTGTGTACAGCCGCATGTGGGTAGCCCTGATCAGCCTCCGGAGTGGCCGCACAGGGCGCAATGGTTCGATTACTGCAACAAATTGCTGCAGCGTGCTGATCAGATCCAGGCGGTGCGAGCGTATTTCGATGCGATGCGCCAGCTTCAGTCGCTTCGCACCCCCGAAAAAATTGCAGCTGAAAGGGGCGACATCAGCGATGATTTGCTAAAAGAATCTCAAGCACTGTGGCGACTGTGGTTGAAGCTGCAGCCTGATAGGCTGAGCCCCAAACAGCGCAAGGCTATCGCCGACTTCCACTCTACGCTCAAGCTTGTGATAGAAGCTCGCAGCTCCGACAGTCCGACCCGCAGCCGGATCTGGGCTCAATACTACCGCCTGCTGCCCGAAGTAAGTTCAGCGCTACCTTGTTGGGCGGTGACCTCACTATCGGCGCGAAATCGTGTTCCGTTTACTCCTGCCTTGTTCGATCTTCTAGTTATCGACGAGGCCAGTCAGTGTGATATCGCTTCTGCACTTCCTCTTTTGTTTCGCGCCAAGCGAGCCGTGATTATTGGCGACCCCATGCAGCTACGCCACATCAGCGCTCTCACAGCCGTGCAGGACCAGCAACTGCGGGAGATGCATTTGAACTGGCCTGACAGCGAGAGCTGGTCGTATCCGGTAAACTCGCTTTTCGATCGGGCACAAGGGCTGGCCTCCAGCGGCGACATGCTTGCTCTTCGGGATCATCACCGCTCACATGCTGATATCATAGAGTTCTCCAACGATAACTTTTATACTCAGTCTTTGAGAATTGCTACTAGATATGAGCGGCTCAACCGCCCCGCCCCGCCACAGACGGCCGTACGCTGGATCCACGTAAGCGGCCAGGTCAGGCAACCGCCACAAGGTAGTGCCGTGAACGAGGTGGAGGTGCAGACCGTCGTCGAGGAGCTGCGCTCACTGGTTGTAGAGCGCGATTACCGCGGGACAATCGGCATTGTCACTCCTTTTCGTGCGCAGGCCGACCGGCTTCGCGCAGCGGTCTTCGACGATGAGCAACTGTCGGAGCAGCTACTTAACGCCGAGCTACTTGTTGACACCGTTCACGCCTTTCAGGGAGATGAGCGTGATGTCATTTTTTTCTCGCCGGTGGTATCTTCAGGCGTAACCGATGGGGCGCTGCGTTTTCTAAGCGGCAATGGCAATCTCTTTAACGTGGCCATCACCCGTGCCAGATCGTCTCTGATCGCCGTCGGCGACCTTCGATTCGCCATGACCTCAGACATCTCTTACCTGGCCGCTTTTGCTCGCCACTGCCAGAATCTGGCTTCCGCCGAATTGGACAGCCAGCAAGCCCGCGCGGATTTTGGGCCAGAGTACCCGCAGGTGCAAAGGCCGGACATGGTGTCAGACTGGGAGCGCTTAATGTATAGAGCTTTGTATGCCGAAGGGATGCGCCCCGTTCCTCAGTTTGCCGTTGATCAGTATAACCTGGACCTAGCGTTATTTTCAGGGACAAGAAAGCTGGATGTAGAGATTGACGGCGAACAGCATCGCGACTGGAATGGTGAGTTATGCCGCCGCGACCAGATGAGAAACCAGCGTCTTATCGAACTCGGCTGGGATGTGATGAGATTCTGGGTGTGCCAGGTGCGTGATGATTTGCATGGCTGTGTTGCCAGGGTGGCTGACTGGGCGGGAGGTAAGTGAAACCGGTGAGGGCGTCACCGGTGTCGGGGCGCGGCGGCACCAGTGTCCGGACACGGCTTCTCGAGGACGGAAAGAGGTGCCACCGTATGCCGGTGAAAAGCTACGGCTAGCCGCAGGCCGCAAATCTGCGAGACCACTACGCCCTCTTCCTGGCATCCATGGCACAGAGCAGCACGCCTCAGCCATCCCCACCCCGTCTGTGCGGTACTTGCTGTCATAGTTGGTCAACAGCCGTTGTCCCTATATGACTAATTTTCGATGTCCCGCACGTAAGGGTTCTTGCCTGTGATTGCCGTCTCAGCCCCGAGGAGAGGCGCTTGGGTACTCCCAGCACTCCCCGTGAAGTCCTCTGGCGCCCGAAACCCGGGTTTGCCACACAGGCAGGAGAGTTTCTCTGTGGCAGTGCTCCACAGTCCATGCAGGCGGACGCTGTTGCCTGGCTGGGCAGGCGGATGCTTAGCTTGAGTACATCATGCATTCGCTGGCATGGGGCATTTGCTGGGTTTGCACAAACGCCCGCCCCACCTCCAGCGCCTCCAGTGTCCGTACAAAA
>JAAYSP010000150.1 GCA_012518355.1 candidate division WS1 bacterium
CGATGGCCACATGCCCGGCAATGCGTGCCAACCTGGTTAGTCGCGCCATACGTGCAGACCTCCGATTATCCGCGGGTGTCACTGATCACTGTTATAGCCGGCCGTGCGGACGGACTTGCTGACAGTGCGGCAAGCCCATCCGCATGCAGAACCTACAGCCCGGCCTCAGCACAGCGGCTCGAGTATCGCCATCGCCCGCTTGACATCCTCGATCTGCTCAGGGCCCGAGATTTCACGCTCGATGGCCAGAACGCCAGTGAAGCCCTTTTCCTTCAGCTTCGGCACCAGAGCCGGGAAGTTCACACGCCCCTCACCCATCGGCATCTCTTTGCCCAGCTTCACCCCATCGGTCGGATATTCTCCGTCCTTGGCGTGCACTCCCCGCACATGCTGGCCGAATACATCCAGCGCATCCACCGGGTTGGCCTTCCCGTACATAAGCAGGTTGGCCGGGTCGAGGTTGACGCCCAGATTGCCGGTGCCTACGTCCTCGATGATCCGCAGCAGCGTCACCGGCGTCTCCTGGCCGGTCTCGAACCAGAACTCGATGCCCAGATCCAGGCACACTGTAGCGATGGATTTGATCGCCTGCATGGTGCTATAGTAGTCTTCATCGCCCGGGAACTCGGGGATGAAGCCCAGGTGAGTGGTGATCGAGCCGACACCGATGGCGGCAGCAATCCGCGCCGCCTCGATTAGCTCCACTGTGCGCTGATTGCGTGTGGCGACAGGCACCAGGCCAATAGTCGTCGGCCCCTCGACGAAGTTCCATACCATCCGCCCCGAAGGCATGGCCCAGAGCGTGGCGATATACACTCCGTACTTGTCAGCGGCCTCGCGCAGCTCTTTTGCCGCCTCGAGCGTGCCAGGGGCTGGCCAGTGCACCTGACAGGCGGAAAGCCCCAGGTCGGCCACCTTTTTCATCGCTTCCTCAGCAGTGGGACGAGCACTAAGCATCACACCGATTTGCAGCTTATCAGTCATCTTCCGTTGCCTCCATTTCGACAGTTACCATATCGAACTATACATTTGTGGACACAGTATCCGCTGACAGACATCATCTCAGTATGTCTGGTACTTGTGCGATAGTTCTCCAGTTGCGCGCCTCAAACCTGCCATCGCCATACCCATCGACTCCGTTTTGCTCATCCACAGACAGCAAATCGGGCCGGCATAGTATCACCGGCCCGATGGTGAGCTCTGTCAGTCCAGCAGGCGCGTCAGCATGTGGCACGGCCTGATGGTCGGATTACGGCTCCAGTTCGAGATAGATGGGGAACTGAGCGCACATATCCGCCACTTCGCCACGGATGCGCTGCAGAACCGCCTCGTCCTCCCGCCCTATGTGGACAACCTCGGACACCCACTTGCCTATCTGCAGCATCTCCGGCTCGCGCATGTCACGGCTGGTCAGCGCCGGAGTGCCCAGTCGAATGCCACTGGTTTCCACCGCGGAGCGCTCATCGTTCGGTATGAGGTTCTTATTGCACACCAGGCCCGCGGCCTCCAGCAGGTCTGCCGCCTCCCGCCCGGTGATATCTTTGTTGTGCAGATCCACCAGCAGCAGGTGGTTGTCGGTGCCGCCAGTGATGAGCTCGAAGCCCTCCTCCAGCAGAGCGCGAGCCAGCGCCTGGCAGTTGCGCACGATCTGGCGCTGGTACTCGCGGAAGCCAAAGCTTTGCGCTTCCTTGAAGCAGACAGCTTTGGCAGCCACTATCTGCATCAGCGGCCCTGCCTGCACGCCGGGGAAGACGCCCTGGTCAATCCGCTTGGCCCACTTCTGCTTGCTCATGATCATGGCACCGCGCGGGCCGCGCAGGGTCTTGTGCGTGGTCGAGGTGACTACATCACAGTATGGTACCGGATCGGGGTGTGAACCGGCAGCCACCAGCCCCACGATATGGGCGATGTCAGCCAGCAGATATGCCCCAACCTCGTCGGCGATCTCGCGGAACTTCTGGAAGTCTATGATCCTCGGGTAGGCGCTGGCGCCGGCCACGATGAGCTTGGGGCGCACCTGACGGGCCTTGTCGAGCACCTGGTCATAGTCTATCAGATATGTCTCGGGGTCCAGCTCGTAGAAGTGCGGGTCATACCACTGGCCGCTGAAGTTGCGCTTCTTGCCATGGGTCAGATGGCCCCCGTGGTCTACGCTCATGGCCAGTATGCGGTCGCCATAGTTCAGGAGCGCATAGTAGGCGGCCATATTTGCCTGCGAACCCGTGTGCACCTGCACGTTCACATGCTCACAGTGGAAGACATCTTTTGCGCGCTCGATTGCCAGATTTTCCAGCAGGTCATAGTTCTCGCAGCCGTTGTAGTAGCGGGCACCGGGATAGCCTTCGGCATACTTGTTCGTGAAAATCGAGCCCATCGCGTTCATCACAGCACGCGATGCGTAGTTTTCCGATGGTATCAGCATCAGCGTGGTGCGCTGGCGTTCCAGTTCATCTCTCAGTATGGTATTCAGTTGTGGGTCGGTCTGCGCTATCGTGTGATTGAGCATCTATAGTTCTCCTTGATCTGAGTGGACATCAGTGGGCATGTAGGGCTTACGGCACATCGGCGGCCCCGCCCTCCGGCCCGTATCGCAGCCGGCAAGCGGGGCACATACCGGTACCGCCCCTGGGTCGGCAATTTCCACTGCAGACCAACATCAGATCACTCTCCACGGAATGTAACAGCAGTACATCGCATATGATAGCGGTGCATCATATGCTATATCGGAAAATCGTATATGGCAGCAGCACATCTTATATGACATCGGCACATCATGCGTGCCAACGGTACGTCATACATGACAACGGCACATCGTACGTATATGACAGCAGTGCATCGTCGCGCTTCGCGGAGGCCACACACACCGCCTCCACATCGCTGCACCACCATCGCGAAGACGGCAGTCCACGCGGTGTAGAGGCGATATTCCTAGCGCCGCCGAGCTCTCCCAGTCTTCCCCAGTCTTCCCCAGCTCTCACCCAGCCTGCCTGCTGGGTCTAGTGCCAGAAGTGTCTCATGCCCGTGAGTACCATCGCCAGGTCATGCTCATCTGCGGCAGTGATGACCTCTTCGTCGCGTATCGAGCCACCCGGCTGGATGATCGCCACACAGCCGGTGGCTGCTGCCGCATCCAGCCCGTCGCGCGCGGGGAACATGGCATCTGAGGCCAGGCACGCACCCTCCGCACGATAGCCCGCCTTGCGTGAGGCAATCAGAGTCGAGTCGATCCGGCTCATCTGCCCGGCACCACAGCCGACCATGGTCTTGCCCTGCACCAGCACGATCGCGTTGCTCTTGACATGCTTGGCCACGCGGTCGGCAAACAGCAGCGAGTCGATCTGCTCGTCAGTGGGCTGCTTTTGCGTCACCACCCGCAGGTCGGCTTTCTTCACGCTGGCCAGGTCCTGGCTCTGGGCCACGATGCCTCCGGGGATGCGTTTCATATCCAGATCGCGACTGCGCGCATCTGGTGCGAAATCCGGCTGCACCAGTATCCGCAGGTTTTTCGACTTGCCCTTGAGTATCTCCAGCGCCTCGGCAGTGTAACCGGGAGCGATGATAGCCTCGATGAAGGCGGCGATGATCGTGCTCTCGACATCACCGGATTCTTCGCGATAGCGCGGCGCCACCGTCTGCTGCAGGTATTCGCTGTTGAAGATGATCTGCGCCAGATCAGCATCTACCTCACGATTGAAGCCCAGCACTCCACCGAAAGCCGAGATGGGATCAGCCGTCCATGCGTTCGTGAACGCCTCGGCAAGCGTGTTAGCAGAGGCCGCACCGCATGGGTTGAGATGCTTTATGATGATGGCAGTGGGCTCATCGAAGTCACGGGCCGCCTCCATCGCGGCAGTCAGATCCAGATAGTTGTTGAAGGAAAGCCCGCGCTCCCCGTGGAGCTGCTGCGCACCTGCCAGGCCAGGCTCGCTGGCGTCTACACCGACATACACCGCAGCATCCTGGTGCGGATTTTCGCCATATCGCAGCTCGCCGCCGCGTCTGACAAACCATGGGGCATAGTAGCGGGGAAGCTTTGACGCCTGATCTTCCTGCGCGCCCAGATACCTGACTATCGCCGCATCGTACTGGCCGGTGTGAGCAAACGCATCCAGCGCCAGCCGCAATCGGGTGGCATCAGACACCGCACCATCGCTGGCCTTCATCTCGGCGATCACTTCATCGTAGTGCTCGGGACTGCAGATGACGGTCACGAAGCGGTGATTTTTCGCCGCAGCCCGCACCATAGTCGGCCCGCCGATGTCTATGTTCTCCACGGCTTCGGCCATGCTGACCCCCTCGCGGGCGACCGTCGCCTGGAAGGGATACAGGTTGACCACCACCATGTCTATCATCTCGATGCCCAGCTCACCGGCCTGCTCCATGTGATCGGGCTTGTCACGCAAAGCCAGCAGCCCCCCATGTACCTTCGGATGCAGCGTGACCACCCGATGGTCCATGATCTCAGGAAATCCGGTATAGTCCTCGACGGCACGCACCGGCACGCCAGCCTCTTCGAGCTTGCGCCGAGTGCCACCCGTAGAGAGGATTTCGACACCGAGCTCACTTAGCTGGCGGGCGAATTCGATGATTCCGGACTTATCGGAAACGCTGAGTAGAGCGCGCTTGATCTGGTGCATCGGTTTACCTCCTGAGGTAGAACAAAACTGCCGCTCCGCAGAGCGCCGAGTCGGGGAGATTCGGCCGGTGCGTGAGCGGGCGTTAGAGGTGCTACCAGATAGAATTATACTCCGTACGGGAGGCAGTGTCAAAACCTGTTTGCGAGCACCGATATCGCACTTATCGTGACGGCCAGATCAGGCCGAACTGGCCTCAACACGGCCTGCCTCCACACGCACGGCTTGAGCTTTGAGCGCGGCAAATCGCGCTCTGTCTCACCATCGCATTGATGCAGAGTGGCTTTGAGACACAGCCCGCTATCCGCCCGCCATCAGCTGCAGCGGGTCCAGTCCATGCCACAGGGGCGGTGCGTAGGTAGCAGGGGCGACAAGTATCGCCTCACCAAGAACTGTCACCTCCGCCGCAGCCTGCTCATCCAGATGCCCGGTGGCAACCGCCTCCGCCAGCTCGTCCTCATCCAGCAGCAGTGCCTCATCGCCGGCTGGCACCAGCACACCCAACAGCAGATCGGTCTACTCCACAGAGAGGCATATAGCTACATAGGTCAGGTGAAGCTCATGGAGTATCGAGTATCAACTCTGACAGGCACACCGGCTCCACTGGCTTCGCCTGAGACGCTCACGATGGAGGCAAGTCTAGCGAAACCCACACGCCACAAGCAATCGGCATGGCGGCAGGCCCTCGCTCAGCTATCCGCCCGCCATCAGCCGCAGCGGGTCCAGTCCATGCCACAGGGGCGGTGAGTAGGTGGCAGGGGCGACAAGTATCGCCTCACCAAGAGCTGTCACCTCCGCCGCAGCCTGCTCATCCAGATGCCCGGTGGCGACCGCCTCCGCCAGCTCGTCCTCATCCAACAGTAGCGCCTCACCACCGGCTGGTATCAGCACATCCAGCAACAGATCGGTGTACTCCACCGCGTCCTCATGCAGTTGCACAGGCGAGGTCAGGTGGATCAGGTCAGCTAACAGACTACCATCAGGGCCGTACAGCTCCCACCACACCGATCGCTGCCCCTGCACGTAGTGCGCGATGGTGATACTGCCTGCGGGGATGAGTGTGTCGGCTATCTGATGCGGCTGCTCGACCACATGCAGCAGCACCATGTAGTCATCGGCGCGCTGGAGCAATCGGCAGGTGAACTCCTGGTCGGATTTGAGCACTCTACGCCGGATCTCAGTGATGCTCTGTCCACTCATGGCTCGCTCATGCCCCCAGTGCCAGCACCGTCATGCCCGCCAGCATCACTGTTCCAGCTCCGAGCCGCATACCTACACGCCCCTCCTGAAGCCGCATCGTACCCAACCCGATGCCGATCAAGATGCTCAAGTTTCGCGCAGTAGCTACGTATGCGGCCGGCGCACGCATCATCGCCGTGACCACCAGCATGTAGGCCGAATACACGAGCACCGCGCTGATGATCATCCGTATCCGCTGTGTTTTGAAAACAGTTCGTATCTCCTGCGCGCGGCGCTTCTTGAGCATCAGCGGGGTAAGTGCAACCAGCATTGCTGTGTTCATCATGAACAGGTAGCTGGTCACAGTCGCCCCCTGCGCTCCGGCTTTGTCCACTACGTGATAGAGTGCGATGCTGACTGCTGCCAGCAATCCGAGCCCCACCGAGGAGCCCAGGTGCGACCGAAGAGAGGCCCGCTTTTTCTGCTCACCGGGGTCACCGGAGTTCCTGATTGCATCACTGGCCAGAGCCAGCGTGCCAAGCAGCACCAACAGGATGCCCACGCTACCGAGCGGTGAGAGGGGATCCTTGAGGAAAAACACACCGAGAATTGCGATGAACACAGGAGCGACGCCACGAGACAGCGGATATACCACCGACAGGTCGCCACGATTGTAGCCCGATCCCGTGAACATGAAGTAGCTTGCCTGGATGACACCGCTGAGGATAGCCAGCTTCCAGGTGGAGAAATCCGGCACGGTATCCAGCAGCCACCACTCGATAAGCATCGCACTTCCGGCGATGAGCGGCGAGAGCGTGCTGAGCGCACACAGAAAAGCCAGGCTGTCGGTGGCTCGCTTCGCCAGATAGTTCCACACGGCGTGCATGCCCGCTGAGGCGGCAACTAAAGCCAGTGCTATCGGGTCCATCGCCAGGCTCACTCCCAGACCGAACGCTTACAACTATAGCCAGGCCACGGAAATACCCGCGCACCTTTCACTCTGAGTTGTGCGTACGGACAGAAAAATGGCCGGACACCGATGGTCTGGGGTCCGGTCCATTTATATTGCGCTATGGTATTGCTATAGTGCCGGTGGCGGTATCGGCTGATCAACCCCCGCCACTGTCACGTTTTTAAGGGACGACACACTCGAAGCACCTGTGTTGTCCACTGCATGTACCCGTATGCCATAAGTCAGCGTACGCATGGCATCCTCCTGGCTATGGCGAACCAGGTTCGGATTTATGGCGATCTCGACCCGGAAGGTTCCATCTTTGAGGCTGCTTCCCTCTACCAACGACATCACGTGTGTGCTACTGCGGCTTTCGGGGTCGATGAGCTGAGCCCACACACCATCGGGTGAGCGTAGGCCGTCACCGTCGTTTATCGCCGCGCTGACAGTCACGGTCCCACCCTGTGGGGCGAGGCTGGAAGGATTGACCATCACACTGGTGATCTGCGGAGCTCTCGATGCAGTCACCGTAACCTGCGCAGTGTCAGATAGGCCACCAATGACCGCCACAACCTGGCCGGTGCCCCTGGCCGCTGCAGTGAACAGACCTGTTGGGTTGATGCTGCCAAGTGCGGGCTTGGTCAGATACCAGGTCGGCTGGACCTGTATCTCGCCCTCGAGGCCTGCCACAGCCGCCGAAAACTGGACTTCGCCGCGCACGTCCACGGTCGCTGTAGATGGCATGATGATCAGACTCTGAGGCTGGCCCAGCGCCAGAGGCAGTATCGCGATGACTATCTCTGTGACCTGCGCGCTGCCGATACCACCTTTGGTCACTGGTACCTCAAAGACGTTCTGGGCACCATAGCTTGCGTTTTTCACGGCCTCTGCCCGCAATCCGACCAACGCAGTGTCGGCTTGCCCCAGCGGTACCCCGCGGAGTACAAAGTCGCCCTGGGCATCAGCAAACGTGGACACCTTGCCGTCGATCGTAGAAACGCGGCTACCAGGCAACGCCTCACCTGGACTGTCCGCCTTTATGACCCGTCCGACCACTGTACCCGTATTGCCCGGCGGCTCCTTGTCCTGCTTCTGCAGGCTGGTACTGCCACTGCAACCGGCCATCACGGCCACTATCAACACTATCAAAACTACTCCGACGCGGCTGTAAACTGGCATGCGCTGTCAGCCCCTTTTCGGTATCTGCGGGCCCGGTCCGACAACCCGACACGGTGCTAGCGACTGAGGTTAAAAGCCACCATGCGACGGGCCTGCTGGCCATCGTCGGCCACCGCCTTGACGATCACCAGATAGCGCCCTCCCGGCACAGCGGCTCCGTGGCTGTTGCGTCCGTCGAACACTATAGTATGATTTCCGGCCAAACGCAAGTGGTCATCCTCGATCAACCGCACGCTCCGGCCTGCGATGTTGACCACCTCGATACTCGTACGGGCAGGCTGTGACAGGCTGAAAACTACCTGTGCACCTGCACCCGCCCCTGCCTGGGCACCAAGCGTGCCTATCACCAGCACCCCTGCCGCTCGCTTTTCCACAGAAAGCTGCAACCGACGTGAGGTCTCGTCGCGGGTCATAAACCGATAGCCCGAAACAGTGCGCAAGTGTACGCTTTTGCCCGCGAGTGGGTCATGCAAAATAGCAGTGTACTCCGGCGGCAGCGTGCTCAGGTCAGGCACGGACAGCTCCACCTCGCTGTTGGGAGGCAGGTTCTGGGCGTCCAGGTTCCATGTCCACTTACCGGCAGATCCAGCGCCCAGCGACACTGCATGTGCAGCCACTTTTTCGTCGCGATTGGCCACAGTTAGCCGAAGCTGTGGACGGTCATCTATCGGTGGCGGGGCAGGCAGACAGAATTCTGTCTCCGCGGTGCCCACCAGGCCCGTATCATCCACCATACCTGCCGCGCGCAGCAGTATCGGAGCCCTCCACCCGTCGCCACACACAGAGCTGCCTGCCGAAGCGACCTCACCTGTGGTGCTGCGGACAAGCGTCAGAGTGCATGGCTTCACGACGTTGACCCAGAAGCCACTCCACGGCGGGATGAGTGAGAGGCGCTGGCCCACATCCGGATACGCCATCTGGTAGCGTTGGGCCTGAGTGGAGTACACCCACGCCACTGAACGGAGCACCTGCGACCTCTCGGCACTGGCCAGGTCCATCGTGTTCGTGCCATAGGTCACCGTGGATGCGCCGAAATCAAGCGGGCTGAAAAACGGATTGGCCAACTGGTGCCAGCCGGGCCCTAACTCGATGCTGAAGTCGCCTGCGGGCGCAGCCGCACCGGTCGGTTGCACCACCGTAGCTTTGTCGAGTAGCACCCAGAAGCCTCTGCCCAATCCGAGCTTCAGAAGCTCAGGCACTGCACCCGGCTTGTAGTGCACGTACGGTGGACTGCCGGTCGGATGCCAGCGGGCGAGCTTGAGTTGCGCCGGGGCCACGTTCAGCAGCGTTGCCGGATCACGATCGGCAGGCACCGCAGCCGGTCCCATGAAAAGCAACCCGGGACCGAACGTGATGTTCCTGTTCGGATACGACTGCACCGGCCCCACTGACCGCACGGCCCGCTCTTCGTTTGCCGCCACATCGCGCACGCCCACCGCATAGTAGTAGTCCACCCCGTCTCTCACCGTCTCATCCACCCACCGCTTGGTCGCCGGGTTGGTGATGGTCACCAACACACCCACGCCTGCTGTGGAGGTGAAGCGGCGGCTATGCCGATAGATGCGATAGGCCGCAAAATCTCCGGGGGGAGTATAGTCTGACCAGTCCAGCACGATCGCCCCACCGTCATCATCAGGGCGATCCACAACCGGTAGCTTTTCTACCACTGGCGGCGCGCCGTCGTTTGCCGAGGTCACCGGGCCGGCGATCGGGCTGTCAGATGTGAGGCTTCCATCGGTGGCGCGCACGATGTAGTAGTACATGGTGCCGTCGCTGACGTCCGTGTCATCATAGCGAGTTGTGCCCGAAGGCAGTACGGCGACGCGTTTGAAGCTGCCAGTAGTGCCCTCTCGGCGCAGCACCACATAGCCGGTCACCGAACTGGCTCCGCCACCATCGTCGGCAGATCTGGTCCACGTCAGGGTGATGCTGCCGCCGTCATCGTCAGGCGTGTCGAACGCCTCGAAATCAGTCACTTTTGCAGGTGGCAGCACCTGCCCGAGCGCACGCCCTGCGTTGATCCGTCCGGTGCCAAGTGTACCCTCGTAGCCCGGGTTTTTGCCGTCTATGTTATCGGCGCTGTTGCGGATGGCCGCATACACCTGCGCCGGACGGTATCCCGGATTCTTGGTGAGGATAAGTGCGGCCAGACCCGATACCAGCGGGGCGGCAAACGATGTGCCGGTGTTGGTGCCGAAGTACTTGCTCAGGTGCGGAAAGCGACCTGTTTCGTCATAGTACACGGGGCCGAATAGCTCCGAGCCTGGCGCACACACGTCTACATAATCGCGGGATGACATGTCATAGTTGGTATACCAGGTGCGCTTGTCCTCACGATTGACCGCACCGACGCCCAGCACGTAGTTGTCAGCAGCACTAGGGCCATCGTTGCATACCGGAGACACCCACGAAGAGCTCGAGTCAGTCAGCGCTTTGCCGTCGTTTCCTGATGCGCATACCACCACGATACCGGACTGATATGCCCTCGCGATGGGGTCAGAAAAGCTCTCGAAGTACGGTGCCCCAATGCTGAGGTTGATGATATCCGCACCGTTGTCTACCGCATAGTCTATCGCTTCGACTACTGTCGAGACCGAGGTAGTACCATCATCGGGGAAGACCTTCAGGGCCATGATGGTCGCGCGCCAAGCCACTCCTGCGGTGCCATAGCCGTCGTTGCCGATGGCCGCCGCCAGACCAGCTACCAGAGTGCCATGGCTCACCTGATCATCAGGCTCACCGTTTCCGTCGTTGTCTTTGCCATCTGGCTTGGGACGCGGGTTGTTTGTACCCTCATAGAAATCCCAACCGCGCCAGTCGTCTATGTAGCCGTTACCGTCGTCATCTATGCCGTTGCCGGGTATCTCACGCGGATTGACCCAGATGCTGTCAGCAAGATCGGGGTGCAGCAGATCCACACCGCTGTCTATGACGGCGATGACCACCTGTCGTGACCCGATGGTGACATCCCAGGCTGCCGGAGATTTGATCTGGGGGTGATGGTGCTGCTCCGGATAGCGCGGATCGTTGGGGAGCCGCTCCAGATATACCTCGCCATCAGGCTCGACGAAGACTGCACCGGCGCGCCGAAGCTTGTCGGCAGCGGCGTACAGATCGCTGCCCACCGGCAAATCCACGACGGCCAGGCTGCCACCGCCGAGGAAGCGCTTGATCCGCCCCCCGACAGCATCAGCTATGCGGCCCGGATTGCGCGGGAAACGTCGGGCAGCCAGCGGTGATAGCATGATACCTGACGGCTGCTCGAGGCCAACCAGCAGGCGATCGGGAGCCGCCATCAGCGGCCGATGGACCGAGGAGGTCTGCACACTGCCGTCGCTGAGCTGCCAGTACGGAAGACGAATGCGCTCTTGCCGCCACTGGGCCGATGCCACGGAGGACACCACCAGTACCGCAAGAGCGCTGAGAACCGCGATTGTGGCCACACGACCGAGCCGGGAATTCACCTGGCCGACAACCTCCTGAGGCTAGTTGACGCGTTGCCTGCACCCGAGGCGGCGGCTCGCGTTATGTTCCCTCCCAGATGGGCGTGCCTGGCTCTACTGCCCCAGCGAGACTGTGCTGACGGCCCGAGCCACCGAACCGTCCTCGCCACGGGCTGTCACCGTGACCAGATAGCGTCCTGCCGGCACTCTGGCACCACTGTCTGAGCGCTGGTTCCATGTCGCTATGTTCGCCCCGGCGCTCATGACGCTGTCAGCTGCCACAGTGCGCACAGCTCGTCCGGCGATGTTTAGTACCTGCACCTCAACCGCGGCATCCTGCGACAAGGTGAACGCTATCTGCGATACGTCCGCTCCGGCGGCTACCTGCAGGCCAGTCACTGCCAGCGCTGCGACCCCTCGCTGGGCGACTACGAGTTCGAACTGTCGCCCGGCCTGGTCATCGGCAAGCCGGAAGCTGTAGCCGGCTGTGGTGCGCATGTTCACACTGCGTCCGGTCTGCAGGTCCCTCAACGTCACACGGCGGTCTGCAGGCACCTGGGTCAGATCCGGCCAGCTCAGCTCTACGGCACGTCCCGGTTCGGCACAGGTTACACAGACCTGCCAGCTCTGCACGCCCTCGAGGCTTTGGACGAAGGCAGTTGCACCAGGGTTCCCGCCTCCAGTCGCGACGGTCAGGTCCACCGAGCCTTCCAGCAGCGGCGGACTGGCCACACCCGACAGCCGCTCGGCCTGTGGATGCACGCCGATGAAGTTGTCCAGATCGGCAGCGTTGTCGGTACGGGCCACCAGCCGCACCGCCCAGTGATTGTCGTCCACCACCGTGGTGGGGACAGCTACTGAAGCGGACGAAACTTCGGCCGGGTTGGGCAGCTCAAGCTCGGCATCCTGGAAGGCCAGGACGAAGAAGCCTGCATTGCGCGGCACCTGCTGCTCGGCCCAGGTTGCAGTCGGGTCAGAGCTGATCAGCCGGTAGCTGTTGGTTAGCGGATCGTAACGCCACACGTAGTCGCGCACATAGCCCCTGTCTGCGGCCTCTCGCAGGCTGTAAGTGCGCCCCAGTATGTGTACCTTCGCACCGCTGTCAGCATCAGCGTAGGCCATCGGCATGTCTGAGATATACGGATTGCCCAACTGATTCCAGCCCGGCCGCAGCGGCACCCGTATGTTGCCCTCGGCTACCGGCATGCCTGCCAGCGAGATAGTCTTGGACACGGAGGTGCGATACCAGAAACCGCGCCCCAACTCCTGGCGCAGGAACGACGAGGCAGGCGCGTCAGAGTACACCACGTACTGACCGCCATCACCAAGTGTCGGGTTCCAGCGCGCCAGTCGCAGATCCGACGGCTCGGCAGCACCGAAGATGTCGGCCATGTCCTTGCTGATGGCGCTTGCGGGCAGCGCGATCATGTGCAGACCTGCTCCGAAGCTTATCGGCAGGTTCGGGCTGGCGATCACCGGACCGACACACACGACCTGGGTGATCTCGTTTGGCTCTGGGAGCGCAGTGTCACGTACGCTCACCGCGTAGTAGTACGGCTTGCCGTTGACTGCGGTGTTGTCCGTGTACTGCCTTATGGTGGCGCCGGCGATGGTCGCTATGGGCTCCATACCGGCCACGCTGGTGAACGGCTCATCGGCGCGCCAGATACGGTACAAACCGAAGTCTGACGGGGGATTGTAGCTGCTCCAGCCCAGGCTGATAGCGCCGCCATCGGTGTCAATCACATCGCGCGCCACCAGCTGGCCCTCTTCGAGTGCCGGGGGCGGGGTGTCATCACGTGCCATCGCAGGCCCCACTGCCTCGCTGAACACCTCTGTGGACTGGTCGCTTACGCTGACGCGGTAGTAGTATGGCCTGTGGTCTTCAACCGGAGTGTCAACATATGTACCGATTCCGGCTTCTACATCAGCCAGTGTCACCCAGCCGGCCTCATCCTCAGGGTCGTCGCTACGCTGAACGCTGTATCCGACCACATCGTCGAAGCCGTCACCGTCATCTTCTGACAGCGACCACTCCACGGTGATGCTGCCACCATCGTCGTTGGGCGTGTCATATGCCTGTACCGCACGGGGCAGTCGCGGCGGCAGATCACGGAGACTGTCGTAAGCGTTGACCCTCCCCGCGCCTATCTGCCCGGCATAGCTGGGGTTCATCTCATCTATGTTAGTGGCACCCATCTTGAGCTGGCCCATGATCTGTGCCGGGCCGTACTCGGGAAAGTGAGCTGCCACCAGTGAAGCGACGCCTGTGACTACTGCAGCCGCAAAAGAGTTACCGGTCTGAGTGCCATACGCAGCAGCATAAGGCTCACCTGCTTCGTGATTGCCACACAGCGTGCTATAGATGTTGACCGCAGGTGCCATCAGGTCTATGAAGTCGAAGGCAGAGTCGTCTCGGGCACTGAAGGACGCGACTCGATCGTCGGAGTCCGTGCCTCCGACACCGATCACGTTGTTGTCAGCAAAAGAATCGCCATCGTTGCATATCGGCGACCACCATGAACGCGGATCGTTTGTGATTGCCGCTCGCACGTTGGGCGCAGGGGCGATGACGGTGGCACCGGCCTCCACTGCAGCAGCGATGACCGGCGTGTACTGGGCACTATAGGCTCCGAAGAAGCCCAGATAGATGATATCTGCGCCCATAACCGTCGCATACTGAATGGCGGCCAGACAGTCGCTGGTTCTCGGGTCGCCCTCGGCCGGCACTACCTTCAGGGGCATGATCTGACAGTTCCAATTGATGCCCGCGACACCCACACCGTTGTTGGCACGGGCAGCGATTATGCCTGCCGCGTGGGTTCCGTGGTGGACACTGGCCTCTGACTGAGGGGTGGGCATAATTCCCTGGCTTGTGCGTACGCCCGCAGGGTCTATAGGATCTATGGGGTCTGTGGGACCTACGGGATCTGTGGGGCCTACAGGATCTCCATCGCCCTCATCACCGTTCTGTTCGCCGTTGCCTTCACCGTTACCCTCGCCATTGCCCTCACCGTCCAGCCCGGCTGGCTGAGGGTCGTTGTTGCCCTCGACGAAGTTCCAGCCGACCACATCGTCCACATAGCCGTTGCCATCATCGTCACGACCGTTGACGTTTTCGCGTGGGTTTCTCCATATCCGGTCAGCCAAATCCGGATGGTTCAGGTCCACACCGTTGTCTATCACAGCGACAACAGTGCTCGGACTGCCGGTCTGCAGATCCCAGGCTTCAGGCGTCTGGATAGAGAGATGATGCCACTGCATGCCGTAGAGCGGATCAGAAGGGACTGCCAGAGGATACATCAGCCGATCGGGAGACGCCATGGCCACTTCAGGGCGGCCACTGAGAACCCTGACCGCTCCGGCCACGCTTTGCCCGGGCGAAAGCTTCAGCAGGAGCAGCTGGCCGTCAGGATAGGTGGTCTGTATGCTGGTGCCGGTCGCAGCCAGCATCTGATCTACCTGTCGCTGCGATGTGCCCGGATACAGGCGCACCAGGACTTGCCCGCTGACCGCCAGATCGGGGCGCATAACCGTCCCCTCGGCAGTGGCTAGCGGGATGAGACGGCCTGAGACCAGTTCCGTGTCCCAGGGGCGAACCGTTTCAGCCCTCACCGCCTGGAGCCCGATGGTACCGACAAACAGTGCTACCGCCAGAAAGCACACAAGTGTACCGCAGATACCCGCGTCAAGCTTCAGCATCCGGCCGGAGTTGATCACCTTGAGATCTCCTCCCAACGTTTTTCAACGGCTGTCCCGATGTTGCCATACAGTGTAGCCCATAGTATAACTCACAAACGGTGCGCAGAACAAGACTCACCGTCTGGCCATCAGTATCGTTCTGCTTGCTGTCAGGCGACGGCACGTAGTCACTCTTATCCCCATAAGCGCCGACACGTCTCGACGCCTGTCCTCAAACCCTGCGAGATCCGAAGGAAGTCTGCACTCAATCCAGCACTGCTACAGCTTCGGCCTCAAGCAGCCACCGGGAGTCTACCAGAGCGCTGACCCCCACCGTACTGGCAGCCGGATAATCGCCGTGCAAGCATAGCCTCCATGGCGACATGTGGCCGGTTGGCATCAACAAGAAGACGCCGGCTGCAGCAGGCCGCTATACAGATGCGTAAATAGCAGCATATGTCACAGACTTGGGCATGTCGCCGCGCAGATATGCCCCCGAGTTCAATCCAGTACCGCTATAGCTTCGGCCTCGAGCAGCCACTGTGCGTCTACCAGGGTGCTGACCCCCACCGTACTGGCAGCCGGATAGTCGCCGTGCAGGTACTCCAGCCGCACCTGGCGGAACACCGCGAACTCACGCATGGCTGCATCGGTCAGGAAGAACGTAAACTTGGCGACATGCGAGAAATCAGCGCCCACCGCAGCCAGTTGGGCCTGCAAATTCCCGAACACCTGATGGCACTGAGCCCGTAAGTCTCCCTCGCCGACCGTCTGCCCCTCGGCATCCACCGGCCCCTGCCCGGAGATGAAGTACAGCTTCCTGCCCTCCACCAGTATCGCCTGACTGTAGCCGGGCGGCGGACTGGCTGTCTGCTCAGACTGCACCACTGTGCGCATGATATGACATGCCCCTTCTGATGGACTACCGGCACCACTTGCGCCCGGCACGATTTATGCCTGATGGGCGTATGTCTACTGCCGGCGAACCGAAACGGCAAGAACTACCTGTGGCCGACGCGTGTGCAGGATCACGGAGCTGCGCCACTCTAGCCCCGCGGCAGCGAACTCCACCTCTCCACGCACAAGACCGTCAGAGAGTGCTATGCCCGCGTAACAACGAATGCACCAACCATATCCTCACACGCGCGAGAGCATACTTGCCCCCCACAGTCGGGCATCTGCTAGCCTGCATCTATCCACCGGCAGGGACATGGCGTCCTCACATCGCCTGGGCGGTCACCTGCACCGTCTCCACATACGCGGGGGACTATGAAGTGCTGAGGCTGGACGTGTAGCTTCTGCTGACTCGCACTCCACACACGCAAGAGCATACTTGCCCCCACAGCCAGAGCATCTGCTGGCCTGCATCTACCCACCGGCGGAGGCCATGGCGCCCCCAACTTCGACTGGGCAGTCACCTGCGCCGTCTCCACACACGCGGGAGGCTATGAAGTGCTGAGGCTGGACGTGTGGCTTCTGCTGACTCGCACTCCCCAGGCGCGCGAGACCATGCTTGCCCCACAGTCAGAGCATCTACATGCCTGCATCTCCCCACCGGCAGGGCATGTACGCATCGGGCCAGTGCCGCAAGCGTAGCCGCGTCGGGCCTCCATGACACGTAGCCAGTCAGGTAGGCTGTGCGTCAGTCCATACTGCCAGAGGCAGACGCAGACCTGCCACCACCCGGCCTCTATCGGGCCTGCATCTGGATGATTTACAGCCCGCTGGAGCTATGGTCCGTCACATGCCAGCCGTCGCGCTGCAGCACCAGCGAAAAGCGATCGCGAGTGTATCGGCCATCCGCCCAGGCTGACACGGCTTCAACCGTCGCTCTTCCGGCGCCCAGATCGAGCGTGTTGTCGGTGATGCGGATGAGTGCCCGCGGCTGTGCACCCCCCAGCCCATACCAGCGCGCAATCTGTATCCAGATCTTCGCCAGGTGCGAGTTTTCGGCAGGCGGGACGGCCATCTTCGCTTTGAGATTGAACTGAGGCATCTGCAGGGTGACCGATCGGCCCTCAGCGTCCACCCAGACGCCGAACGATTCGGCCACGAAGCGCAGCGGTACGAAGGTCCTGCCTCCGACCTCCACCGGCGGCACGTCAAGACGGTACGGCTCCCCGGAGACTTCGGCGTCTATCTGCCCGATCGTGAGCGTCACCCGTGGGACAGAACTGCCGGCGTCATAGGCCACGATCCGGCCGGCCCGGTACTCGACCCGTGCGCCAAGCCACTCGAACACCGCGCGTAGCGGGACCATCACACGGCCCTGCATCGTCACCGGCAGAGTGTCGAAGTACAGTCCCCCCCCGGGCGCCACGCGAGGTACAGTCTGTGCCCCCGCCGATACCGCTATCAGGAGTGTCAGCATCACGACTATCGCACCAGTACGCATCTCCATCGCCTCCCATATCTTCCTCGGTCTGCCAGACCGGTTCGCGCTGTATTTGTGGGCACCACTGTACCACGTCGAGAAGGCAGCTTCAAGCGTAGAGTACGAGCATCGCTTGCGTGAATCCACCGGGCTGAACACAGCCTGTGTTCGGCATGAGCGGTCGCCATAGTGGAGGTGAGGGCTGCGCCGACATCCGCAGCAGAGCTGCGCACATCATGCAGCTACGCGTACGCTACCGGGCTCTCCCGCGCATCCGGTGTATCTGCGGCCGTCGCACAGTCCGCACGCCCCAGTGATCGACGTGTACGCCACGCCCGTGACTTGTGACCAGCCGTTGCAGTTGCGCGAACGAAGACGGCGCAGTCTACTTCACCAGGGGCACGCGGCTGCCCGTGTCAGACGCAAAAGCAGTGGCGTTTCATGCACTCGACTGCCATCTGCAACTACGGAGCTGCAAGCGCTGATGGACCGGAGACGCCATGCGCTTATGACACGCACAAAACGCAGAGGCCATGATGAGACGACGAGAGGCGCCGCCTATCCATCC
This sequence comes from candidate division WS1 bacterium, assembly GCA_012518355.1. GTDB lineage: Bacteria > Armatimonadota > Zipacnadia > Zipacnadales > UBA11051 > UBA11051. The sequence continues at coordinate 18,011 of JAAYSP010000150.1, forward strand.
ATCTATCGCGACAGACCACGCCCACTACGTCTGGCTACAGTGCACGAGTGCGCCACTGCAGGCGGCGCAGTCTACTTCACCGGAGGCACGCGGCTATCCCGTGTCAGACGCAAAAGCAGTGGCGTTTCATGCACTCGGGCTGCCATCTGCAACTGCAGAACTGCAAGCGTTGCTTGGACCGGAGACTACATGCGCTATGAGGCGCACAAAACGCAGAGGTCACGACAGACCACAGCATAGACAGCCATGCATGGGAGTCCGGATGGCACAGCCGCCACACAGATGCCATGGAAGCAGTCATGTGCTCTCCTCCTCAGAAGTGCAGCACCTTCACCGGGCACACGGCTATGCACTCACCGCAGCGCAGACAGTCGCGATCGGTCAGGTGCCCCACCTCGGCATCCTTCGCGATCTGCAAGTGCAGCGGGCACGCTTTCTCGCATATCTTGCAGCCGCGGCAGCCCGGATCTATCTGCAGCGGCCGCTTGTGGCCTCCCACCGTCGAAGCGAACGTGCCGACAGGACAGAACGAACACCATGTCCGTGGCGCAAACAGCACTGCCAGCACGATCCCCAAGCCTGTGGTGATCGTGCACATCAGCCAGAACACCTTCCCCCAGTGCTCGGGGCTGGACGGGTCCAGCGACAGTCGCCACACCATGAAGGCCATCAGCAGCGCAAACAGCGGCCAGCGCACGTCGTATCTGCGCAGAAAAGCGGGTATGCCCAGATGCAGCGACAGTCGTGCCATCACCCGCTCCAGAAATCCGCCACGGGGGCAGCCCCATCCGCAGATAAATCGTCCGCGAAACAGCCCTCCGACCATGCCCATGACCATCACGACAGGCACGATAAATCCCAGGTACGGATACCATATCCCGCCGATGATGACCAGCGGCACCGACCACAGTATGATCGCATGTATGATCCGCCGCAATCGCGTTTGCCTGGCGGACTGCTCAGTTCTCGCCAGCCTGACTTCCTTTGTCACCATAACTTCTGCACCTCATGTGGCATATACTACACAGCAAGTTCTCACTGCAACTGGCCATATCATCCTGCCTGTCTTCTGTACAAACCAGCGCTCCTACCGATAGGTTCCCGCCGCCTGATATGTAGTCTGATAGGCGTCGATTCTGCTGTTGCAGGCGCCCTGTTACGCCTCTTAAAGCGCGTTGACTCTGAGTATCGCCTGACTTATAATCGCCATGGTACAGTCTACTATAGTTGTAAGAGTAGACATACGCATCACTTCCGACTGGATCGTGGTCGGCTTGCGAGGGAGGCGCTCTCCATGGCTGCTGACACACTGCGTTGTGGCGTCATAGGCACCGGCGTTTGGGGCGAGACCCACCTGGAGACTTACAGCTACGACCCGCAGGTGGAGTTGGTATGCATCTGCGATAAAAACGAGCAGCTGCTGGCCGATCGCGCTGCCCAGTATGGCGTCGCCGAGACCACCACTGACTACCGCGAGCTGCTGGCCCGTGACGACATAGACGCCGTCTCGGTGGTCACCCCCGATTTTCTGCACCGCGAGATAGTAGTTGCTGCCGCACAGGCTGGCAAGCATGTGCTGGTGGAAAAGCCGATGGCTACCACCGTGGAAGACTGTGAGGAGATGATCGCCGCTGCAAAGCAGAGCGGTGTCACTCTCATGGTAGACTTCCACAACCGCTGGAATCCGGTTATGACGGAGATCAAATCGCGTCTGGATGCAGGCTCTCTGGGCGACCCGCTCATGCTCACTCTGCGGCTCAACGACACCAAATACGTGCCGACTCAGATGCTCAGTTGGGGCGGCCAGTCAACTGTGGCATGGTTTCTGGCCTCCCACGCCGCCGATCTGGCCCGCTGGCTGTTCCAATCGGAGGTCAAGCGCGTCTATTCAGTTTCCCGCTCGGTGCTGCTGAAGGCCGAGGGCTACGACACACCGGACTTTTTCCACTCGATTCTCGAGTATGAAAACGGCGCGGTGTGCCATCTGGAGAACTGCTGGATCATGTCTGACGCGATGGCTGCAGTGTGTGATTTCCGTGGTGAGCTCATCGCCTCGAAGGGCAGTTGCATCCTGAACGTGATGGCCAACCGTGCTCTGGAGGTGTACGAGGACGCGGCAGGCGCCTCCATGCCCTCACAAACGGCTCACCTCAGGATCCACGGACAGCTCCGCGGCTTTGCTGTGGACAGCATCCGTCACTTCGCCCACGCTGTACGTGAGGGGCGCGAGCCGCTGGTGAGCCCCACCGACGGACTGCGCAACACAGAGACGGTGGTGGCCATACACGAGTCGGCCCGCACCGGCCAGCCGATAGAGCTGTAGGCCTGACACTTCCGATGCGAAGCCATGGCTATCGAGGAGGCACAGGGTAGGGGAGCAACTGTAGCCTGAATGCTGCAGCTTCCGGAGTTTCAGGCACACGGCTGCCAGACCGAGTCATGAGTGGCGCCTGTGGGCCATGACGAACGTGATGGACAGCATCTATCACTTCGCCCACGCTGTACGTGAGGGGCGCGAGCCGCTGGTGAGCCCCACTGACGGGCTGCGCAACACAGAGACGGTGGTGGCATCCACGAGTCGGCCCGCACCGGCCAATCGATAGAGCTGTAGCCTGACGCTTCCGACGCGAGGCCATGGCTATCGAGGAGGCACAGGGTAGGGGAGCAACTGTAGCCTGAAGGCTGCAGCTTCCCGAGTTTCAGGCACACGACTGCCGGACCAGCTACAGGTGTTAGCTGTGGCCATAGAGAGCGCAGTGCCACTAACGCGGCTCGGTGTTTCCCGCCGCTCCTATATCGCGCACACATTTCGCAGACACACTGCCGCCCGACGGATGGCAGGCAGCCTCTCCTCTATCCGCGGGCAGCATAACACCATGCCGGAGACTACAGTGAAACGCTACACATGGATCATCGCGGCGGTGGCCGGGGTGGCCGCCGTCATAGTAGGACTGAGCCAGGGGCAGGGCATCCTCGTGCTCAACTGGGCGCGCATCCTGTGTACGTCATGTATCGGACTGTCCGACTGAAATGCAGCCACGCAGCCCACGCAGCAAGCCAGACAACTCCCGCACACAGAGGCCCCCATGGGGCCCTCGCGCGCTCTACTGGCGCAACCGCATACAGATCGCAGCTCTGGTGCTGATGAACTCATACTTCTTCGCCTGGGCCAAGGGCTTTTGCGTGCCTGCGCTCAACTGCTGGGCATGTCCCGGTGCTATCTTCGCATGTCCGCTAGGTGCCCTGCAGCATGACGCAATCCGTGCTCGTTCGCTGATGGGTACTACGCCCTGGTATGCCATCGCACCACTATACACGGCCGGTCTCATGCTGATCTTCATGGCGTTTTTCGGGCGCATGATGTGCGGCTGGATCTGTCCCTTCGGCTGGCTCCAGGACAAGCTGGCAAAGCTGCGCCGGCGCCACTGGAAGCTGCCGTGTGCTCTGGGCTATCTACGCTATGCTATGCTCATAGGTCTGATCTTCGTCATCCCGTATCTCACCGGCGTGACGTGGTTTTGCAAACTGTGCCCACAGGGAGCGCTCGAAGGCGGCCTTCTGCAGCCGATCTTCACCCCCTTCACCCGCGCGGGCATCGGCAACTGGTGGTGGATTAAGCAGGCCATACTGCTGGCGGTTCTCGTCGCCGCGGTGTTCATCCGCCGTCCGTTCTGCAACATCTTCTGTCCGCTGGGAGCTCTCTTTTCGCTGATGCAGCGTTACAGCCTGTGGCGCATAGACCATGACGATGGCAGTTGCGTCAACTGCATGTGGTGTGTGCGCAACTGTCCGGCCGGCATAGATCCGCGGAGCCAGGTCAACAGCCATGCCTGTATCGGCTGCCTGGAGTGCTGCAAATGCCCGTACGATGCTATCAATTCGACACCGATGTGGCGGCCTCAGCCCACTGCACCGGCGACGGTGGAGGACTAGATGCCGCTCTGTGTATCTCGCGCAGTTGAGTTTACCCGCGCAGACCTGCCTGAACTGACCGTGAAGGTACTCCGCCCCGGCGACGGCTCGCGCCCCGATGTGCGACTGATCAGGGCAGGCGACCGGCTGCTGGTGGTAAAAGATTATGCCGCAGGGGCAAACTCCATCAAGCGTTTCCTGGGCCGATGGCTGGTCAATCGGGAGCTAGCCGCCTACAATCGCCTTCACGACCTGCCGGGGATACCCGTCTGCTATGGCCGCCTCGACCCCTGGGCCCTGGTGACCGAATACCATGATACAGAAGAGGTGCCTCTGACGGACCCGGCGCGGCTGACTGAGGAGTTTTTCGCCCAACTGCGCGAACTGGTCGGGAAGATACACGAGCGGGGAGTGGCACATGGGGATCTGCGACGGCTGAACAACATCCTGATAGACCGGAGCAATCGTCCCGTCATCATAGACTTCACCGCCGCCTTCACCAGAGGCTTCAAACCGCTGACGGCACTGATCTTGCCGCGTCTGTTCGTAAACGACCTGCAGGGCATATGCAAACTGAAAGCACGCCATGCCCCACATCTGCTTAGTGATGAGGAAAAACACTTCATGAAGCAGCGGAGCCCGGCCGAGAGAGCCTTCCGCTGGCTTCGCGACCGTATCCGTCCCGGTCTGCAGAGACTCTCAGGTGGCGAACCTTGAAGCCCCCTCGTGCGTCTATATGAGTGACAGAGGCGCACGGTGCGCCACTGCCCCCACCCGTAAACAGGCCTGTGGAGGAGTTCATATACATGCCGCAGCCCACGCCGAAACGTGGACATACTGACAAACGCAGACGACAGGAATTCGAGAAGCTGATAAAGCAGCACGAACGCGACATATATGCTGCTGCCGTACGCCTGACTGGCTCCCATCAAGACGCCGAAGACCTGATGCAGGAGGCCATCGTCAACGCCTACCTGGGCTTCGATGGTTTCGAGCTGGGAACTAATTTTCGTGCATGGATGTTGCGCATAGTGAGAAACACTCACATCAACCGCTACCGCAAGATGCAACGCACGGTCAACACGGTAGAGTTGGACAATCCGGGCAACGAAAACGCAGTGTATGAGGCCGCCTGGGCGTCACTGCCGAGTCTGGAAGCCGAAGTACTCAGTCGCTTTCCCGATGAGGAGATACTTCCGGCGCTCGATGCACTACCTGAGGAGTTTCGCGCTGCAGTGGTGCTTTCTGACATCCACCAGTTTTCGTACGACGAGATCGCCAGAGAGCTGGACATACCACTGGGCACGGTGCGATCCCGCATCTTCCGGGGACGTCGCCGACTGCGCGAAAGCCTCGCCGAGTATGCCCGCGAACGACATGTGCTATGAGCCGGCACAGCTGTGGACTGTCTGAAGAGCAGGTAACCGCCTTCGCCCAGGGCGAGCTGGAGCCGCGTGAGGCCACGCGGCTGGCCCGCCACATCATGATCTGCCCTGAGTGCTCAGAGCTTCTGGGCAGACTGCAGGCCGCAGACACGCTCCTGAGCTTGCCGGCCACCGACGAGCATCCCGACAGCCCCTCTGCCGAGTTCTGGTCGCGCCTGTCGGCACGTCTCGATGATGTAGACGTAGTCGCCGAAGCTACCCCCGCTATCTGTGCGCCGATCCACCGCTTTTCGCGCGCCAGCCTCGCCCTGACCGGCCTGACTGTCGCCGCACTTATCATCAGCGCGCTCGCACTGGCTCGACTGCTACCGGCACGAAGCAGCTCTACTGTGGCCCCTGCCGAGCTGCTTGCCATGCACCAGCAAGTGCTCACCAACAGTGCACCAGGCCATTTTTCCGTCGGCCTATCGAGCTCTGCACATGCCGCGACCCCCGCATGGCCATACACGGTGCGGGAACTCAACGGCGCACCCGCTGTTGGCTTCACATATAGTCTCGGTAGCCGCCGGGCGACCACAATTCTCTTAGCTCGAGGCAGCCTCGACCTGCGCAGACTGCAGCCGCTTCAGGGGCCCGACTCCGATCGGCGCTTCTGGGCCGGTTCGCTGGCAGACGGCAGCAGCCTGCTAGTGGACACCGGCGGTTCTCTGTGGCAGGTAATCATCAGCGATGCCCCGCCCCAGCAGATGCTATGGCTGCTCACTCACCGCCCCGGCCACGTCTCCTCCTCTGCGATGCCCTCGATGTAGAAGCAGCGAAGCAGCCCCTACTGCGCCTGACCCGCAAGCGTCCGTTTCTCATCTACACGCCCCCCACAACACCGCTGGCCTCAGCGCCCTCATACACCGCTGCCTGCATATGGCGAGGCTCTACGGCATCGCCGACTACCTGCACACGAAAGCCCGCCTGCTCTAACTCGTCTGCCAGGCCCGCGTTTGGCACACGGCCTATCGCCACCACCACACTGCCTGCCGCGAACTGGCGCTGCTGTCCGTCCACCATCGCTATGACCGACCCATCAGACGCACCGACCACCTCCGCCCCAGTGTGCACCTCCACCACCAGATGTTCCAGCGCCTCCAGCAGATACCGCCGGATCGATCCGGGCATACGCGCATCCAAGTAGATGTCGCACCAAAATCTTCTCGGGACGGCCGCCTTCCGATAGCAGGGCAGTAGCTTGTCGCTATCAGCGCCCGGGCTATCGCTGTCTCACATGATCCGCGCGGCCTCTGCGGCCTCGTACACCGCTGCCTGCATGTGGCGAGGCTCTACGGCATCGCCGACTACCTGCACACGAAAGCCCGCCTGCTCCAGTTCGTCTGCCAGGCCCGCGTTCGGAACCCGGCCTATCGCCACCACCACACTGCCTGCCGTGAACTGTCGCTGCTGTCCGTCCATCATCGCTATGACCGACCCATCAGACGCATCGACCACCTCCGCCAGGGTGTGCACCTCCACATCCAGATGCTCCAGCGCCTCCAGCAGATACCGCCGGATCGATCCGGGCATACGCGCATCCGAGTAGATGTCGCACCAAAATCTTCTCGGGACGGCCGCCTTCCGATAGCAGGGCAGTAGCTTGTCGCTATCAGCGCCCGGGCTATCACTGTCTCACACGATCCGCGCGGCCTCAGCGCCCTCATACACCGCTGCCTGCATATGGCGAGGCTCTACGGCATCGCCGATTACCTGCACACGAAAGCCCGCCTGCTCTAACTCGTCTGCCAGGCCCGCGTTCGGAACCCGGCCTATCGCCACCACCACACTGCCTGCCGTGAACTGTCGCTGCTGTCCGTCCACCATCGCTATGACCGCCCCATCAGACGCACCGACCACCTCCGCCAGGGTGTGCACCTCCACCCCCAGATGCTCTAGCGCCTCCAGCAGATACCGCCTGATCGATCCGGGCACTCCTGTCGCCACCTCTGCGGCCATCTCCAGCAGCACCACCTGCAGGCCGTGCTCGGCCAGCCAGTGTGCCGCGTTTGTCCCACTGACATCGCCGCCGATGACCACCACCGGCCCGGCCAACTGCCCGGCCTCTTCTGCCAGCACCTGGTCGGCAGTTACCCATGCCCCGCTGAACTGCCCCTTCAGGCTGTCAGCATCCTGCGGCAGCGCGCCGGTGGCCACGATGACCTCCTCGTAGCCGCCATCGCGCACCGTCTCTACAGTCGCCTTCTCGCCGAGATGCACGTCTGCATCACTGGCCGCCAGTTGGCTCTCGAGGTACTCTATCGGCCGCTCCAGCTCCATCTTGCCCGGCGCGGCTGCCGCCAGCACGAACGCGCCGCCGAGCTGGTTGGCCTGCTCATATAGCGTCACATCATGGCCGCGCCGCGAGGCGGTCAGTGCCGCCTGCATACCTGCCGGACCGCCACCGATGACGGCGATCCTCTTGCGCCGAGTCGCAGGCGGCCCATCCGGCCAGTCGGGCCAGTCCAGCTCGCGTCCGGTCGCCGGGTTGATCGCGCACTGCACCTGTCCGCCGCTAAAGGAGCGCTCCTGACAGCCCTGTGCGCACAGATAGCATGGGATGATCTCATCTGCCTGCCCCTCACGCAACTTTTTCACGAAGTCCGGATCTGCCAGGCACGGCCGCCCCAGTGCCACCAGGTCGCACACGCCCTCCTCAAGCGCCTGCTCGGCAAGCTCCGGATAGGTGATGCTGCCCACAGCGATGACCGGAACTGATACCGCTTCCTTCACCGCCTGCGCAAGCGGCAGCAGGTGTCCGGGGCTGACATAGTACGGCGCCGACGCCATCAGCCCTCCGGTGGACACGTGCATCATCGCATAGCCCTGCGCCTCGAGTATCTGCGCCACCTGCTGCATTTCGGCCGGATGCATACCCTCCTCGACGTACTCCTCAGCCGACACCCGGCACCACACCGGGAAATCGGGCCCGCACAGTCGCCTGATGGAGGCCATGACCTCCTGGGCAAATCGGGTACGCCGCTGCAGGTCCCCACCCCACTCATCATCGCGACGGTTCAGCCATGGCGACAGAAACGAGTTGCCCAGATAGCCGTGGGCCATGTGCACTTCGACCCCGTCCATGCCAGCTTCCTGGCAGCGCCTCGCACCATGGCCGAAGGCCTCGATCGCCTCCCATATCTCATCTACGGTTATCTCCCGAGCGGTCCGCCGATCGCGACCTGCGAAACACTCGGAGGCCGATACACACTCCTGGCCGATGACATCCGGATTGGCCTGTCGTCCGCCATGCTGCAGTTGCATGGCCACTCGTCCACCAGCCTGATGCACTGCCGCAGTTAGTCGTGCCCAGCCCTCGGTGTGCTCATCAGAGAAGATGCCGGTCATGGAAGAGCTGCACAGCCCCATCGGATGCACGGCCGTGTGCTCGATGATGTTGAGCCCCATCTCACCGCGCGCCCGCGCCACATGGTAAGCGATTA
>JAAYSP010000111.1 GCA_012518355.1 candidate division WS1 bacterium
AGTATGTCCGGACACCGCCGTACCGCGCAGGCGACTGCAAACTTTACTGCCCTCAGCCAAGAGGTATAGCTATTTCCGCATCGCGACGCACCGAGATTCTGTTGCTTTTGTGGAGTACCGGGCTGATGAGCCTCGGGATCGTACTGGTGTGCCTGCACCAGGAGCAGTCGTTGGTGCGTGTTTGCCGAGTGTTGACTGTTGCCGGCAGCTTCCTGGTAGCCGCAATGTTGATGCAGGTGGACACGGCCCGTCGCGACTACTTGTTGTTGCCGACGGCATCCATGATTACCGGCTGTGGCATAATTTTCCTGTGGCGGCTCAATCCGGAGCTGGCATCTCGCCAGGTTGTGTGGGTGCTCATGGGTGCTGCGCTGATGGTCATAACGTACTACCTGCTGGATGATGTGCGTGACCTCGCCCGATACAAGTACACGGCCGGTGTGGGAGCTGTTGTTCTCATGGCCGCCACCATGATTTGGGGACAGGAAAAGGGCGGCGCACGTCTCTGGCTCGAGATACCGGGAATCTTGAGTTTCCAGCCCGGTGAGTTTGCCAAGGTATTAGTGTGTGTGTTTCTGGCCGGCTACGTAGCTGAAAAAGGTGAGATCATCCGCAGCTACAGCCGTGATCCGTCTTTTGGCGCGTCGCTTGCCTTGCGACACATGGGGCCACTGCTGCTGCTTGTGGCCTTCTCGCTGGCCATCTTCGTCTTGCTGCGCGACCTGGGTGCAGCTATGCTTTTTTTCGGCTTGTTTGTCGCAGTCAGTTACCTGGCGACAAACCGCAAGCGCTACGCGGCCCTGATGACTGTACTTTTTGCGGCTGGGGCCGTGGGGGCGTACTACTATTTCCCCCACGTGGGAAGGCGCATGGAGGCATGGCTCCATCCGTATGCCGACCCATATGGCGCCGGCCACCAAATACTGCAGGCACTTTTCGGTCTGGCTGCGGGAGGCCTCAGTGGTGTTGGCTTCGGCATGGGCTTTCCTGACAATCTACCGGCTGCCGAGACTGACATGATCCTGGCTGTCATCGGTGAGGAGGCTGGACTGCTGGGCAGTGTTGGTCTTATGCTACTGTTTGTGGCAGTCTGCTACAGGACTTTTGCGATCGGCTGGCAGTCCAGAGACAGCTTCGGGGCACTCCTGGCCACCACTCTGGGAATGGTATTCGCACTACAGACGCTCGTGATTGCCGGTGGTATTCTTCGTCTGATCCCCTTGACCGGGATCACTTTGCCATTTGTCAGCTATGGCGGCAGTTCGATAGTGGTCAACTTCATCGCCCTCAGTCTCGTATTGGCGGTGTCGCGCGATTGTATGCTAAAGCCGCGGAATGGGTAGGAGTAGCTGCTGCTCATATAGTTAGTGTTGACGCTGTTGAAGCGTGAAGCGGTGCAAAGCGGCCTATCATAGGCAGCACATACAGCCACATACAGCCATATACAGCATATACGGTAGTTGCAGATATGCGAGACTTACATGCGTGAATTAGGCGGTGCCATAAGAAAATTAGCCACGTGGCCACTGGTAGGCTTTCTGCTGGTCTGTTTGACGCTCACCTACTGGCAGGTGCTGGCTGCAGAGCAGCTCAACAATGCAGCCGAGAATAATCGGTTGGAGAGGATGCAAAGGCGCATCCAGCCAGGGCGACTGATCACCCGTGATGGAGTAGTGATACTCGATTCTCACTCAGGCCCCAGAGGTTGGGAGAGAATATATGATGATACACGTGCCTTTTCGCATCTCACAGGGTACAACAGCCGCACCGGACTTCAGAAAACGCTCGCCGATGCGCTGTATGCTCAGGGGCTGTACTCCAACCCCTGGGAAGAGCTGATGCACGGTGGAGTGGTGGGCAACAACGTACATCTGACAATTGACGCACGTTTGCAGCAGATTGCCCACCGGGCCATGCGTCGTAAACGAGGCGCAGTCATCGCTATGGATCCTCGAGACGGCGCATTGCTGGTGCTATACAGTGCCCCGGCTTACGACGCGTCTGCCATCACTCGCTCTCAGGAAGCTTTCGACCTTTTCGTATATGATCCTGAGAAGCCTGAGATTAACCGTGCGCTGCAGGGGATGTATCCACCGGGATCGGTTTTCAAAATCTTTACTGCTGCCGCTGCTATTGATGCAGGTATCAGCACCCCGGAGACCGTATTTCAATGCACGGGTGTTGAGCGGGTGGCTGGTACCCAGATCCGCTGTCGCCGCTCAGGCGGGCATGGGAAGCTCAGTCTGAAGAAAGCGCTCACTGACTCATGCAACATAGCCTTCGCGAAGCTGGGCGATGAGCTGGGGCCCGAACGTTTTCGCGACTATGTCAAGCGGTTTCATTTGCTGGACTCAACTAACTTACCGTTAGCCACATCAACAGGTCGGATGGCGGATTTTTCTGCGTTCAAAGGCCAGATGCAGTTAGCTGAGGCAAGCTTTGGACAGGGGGCGACACTGATTACTCCGCTAGCCATCGCACGCCTGACTGCCACAATCGCCAACGGCGGCGAGGTCATTCAGCCGTGCATGGTGGATTATGTGGAAACGGTGGGCAACCGCCGGACAACGAGTGGGCGAGGCGAACAGTTGGGGCGCGC
>JAAYSP010000129.1 GCA_012518355.1 candidate division WS1 bacterium
GCGCTGCTATAGTTTTGTCAGCGTAAGTTTCAGCCGCATACACACACATCTATACCTTTATTGTGAACAATGCCATGCTGCTGGCGCGTCTGTAATTCAACACGAGGCTGCAGTATCGTATGCGGCACACGGAGGAGATGGTGAGAATGCGAATAACCACGCTGACAGGCGTATTTGCCGGAGTACTGATGTTACTGGTTGCAGGTTGTGGAGGTGGTGGGCAGGAGGCTGCAGTGGGGCCGTCACCCGGCGTTGGTGACGGCGGCAGTGACGACCTCTCAATTGGCCCTCTGGTGGTGCAGACCGCCAAGACGGGCAAGTTCAAAGCCGTAGACATCCCCAGCCCGTACGGCTGCTCTTTCGTGGCGCTCTACGGGGCGCAGATCAACTACCTGGCATCCACTGCGATGCTGGACCGGGTGGTGTTTTCCAGCGACCGTAGCGGGAATTACCAGATCTATGTCTGTAACCTCGATGGCAGCGGTTCCAGCCTGGTGCGATTGACCAACAATAGTGCAGACGATACCTGGCCTCGCTGGTCTCCTGACGGCACCAAGATTGCGTTCGAGCGCGAATGGCCGAGCAAAAATGAGGTGATTTGCACGATGAATGCTGACGGTACTGGAGCAGTTGTGCTCACGTCGGATACCCAGCCTAGTGAGGTTCCCGACTGGTCTCCGGAAGGGGGGCGCATCGTCTTCGAGCGCGAAGTCGGCGGGGTTCGGGATGTATATACCATGAATTCGGATGGTGCGAATGTAACCAATTTGACCGCTGCAAGCTCATTTGACAACTATCCAGCCTGGTCGCCTGATGGGCGCACCATTGTCTTCAGCACTGACAGGTATGGCAACCGGGAACTGGCGGCAATAGGTGCGTATGGTGGCGTCGTGACGCAGGTGACGCATGGCGAGTTTTATGCCAGGTATCCGGCATTTTGTCGAGGAGATGACTATGCTGGTGCAATTGCCTACACCTCTTATCGGAATGGTAACGACGATGTCTTCGTTACGAGCCTTTATGGTTCGGCCGAGACAAATCTAACCGCTCATTCTGCGAAGGACTACTGTCCGCGCTGGTCGAGTGACGGACGGCTGATCGCTTTCACCAGCACCCGTTCAGGTAACAGAGATATCTGGGTGCAGGAAGTTGCCCCCCCACACACTGTGTGGCAGGTGACCAAACATGCGGCTTACGACATGACCTCGGACCTGGGTAGTCCGACGATGCAGACCGAGCGAGTGCTGATCGGCCCCAATGGCTCGGACCGCGGCGGCAAAAACCCTCTGTACCCCTCGGCACCGGCAGTCATCGCTGCATTCGACGATGGAGGTTATCGCAACCTGGTGCGCATCGGCGTGGCAGCCGCCGACTTGGCCGGTATGCAAGTCAGGCCGTTGTCGGCAAGCTCTTCGCAGATAGCTGCCGGGCCGTCTCTGGCGGGCGTCGAAGTGTCAGCAAAGAAAGTGGCCAACCTGCGCGAGGATGCAGGATGGGGCAAACCAGCCAGGGTATGGGATTTCAACGCACTCAACGCGGGGATGGTGCTTCTGTACTTCAAACCTGACACCGGCAAGCTGGTGACCGTAATACCTGTCAAAGACAGCGCGTACCCTGCGGCGGCTGGTAGCGCACCGGCAACTTCGTATCAGGCAACTGCAGCAGGCGATGGCGTGCAACTGGCCGGCTCCTTCTCCGGCGTGTTCGATGCAGAGGGGCGCAACCTGGCTGAAAGCGGCGCCTCCAGCGTCACCCTCGGCGCCGACGGGCAGGTGCTGCAGGTCAACTGAGGCCCTCTGCTGTGTAGTACATGCAGGCTGTGCCACATATGCGACGCGGTGCAATTCTGGCCGCGTCGCAATGCTTTTCTCTGCCAGGATGCTCTGAAGCTGAGCGCTGATGGCCACGAGCAGCCCAGCTTCACCCACGGATACGCAGTCGCGACGCCTCATGGCTGCCTCCGCTCCACGCTCCACGCTCCACGCTCCACGCTCCACGCTCCACGCTCCACGCTCCACGCTCCAC
>JAAYSP010000203.1 GCA_012518355.1 candidate division WS1 bacterium
ATAGTGCCAAGGTCAGGAAGTCAAGCCAGGTCATTCGGGCCACTCCCTGACGACCATGCGTCGTCCCGAAGTAGATGGGCCGTGCAAAGGTATGTGACGTGACATCACCTCGCCCATATTATAGGGAAGCGCGAACATCATCGTCAAACCCAGGAGTGTGGGGATTTTGGCCACGGGTGCTGTGATGCGGTGGTGTGATTGCTTTGCATTATAGCGCACAGTGTGCGAAGCGTCAAGCACGATACCTGGCTCGGATGAGCCCTACCATGGCCATTTTCTGCACTCGATCGAAGTTGGTAGAGATATCGCAACCCAAGCTGCCGCCCAATGTCGGAAGTTCACAGCGTTCAAGTACACGATATTCTTAGATACCAAATAAGCCTCGGGAGCACTCTGTTTACCCAGCCCCATCTATGAAAGACTATATCCGCTGCCCAATATCAAGATTAACAGGCAGTGTTTGCCTGCATCTTCAACAGTGTCTGGCACGTGCTACTGCGGCTTGACGCTGTCGGCAGGCGGTGTTACCATATTTCCCGCTGCCAAAAGATGTCACGCCATACCTTATGCGTCCGAAAGCTCCATCAACGGGAGGCGTTAGGTGTAAATGGGGACTGGTGTTAAATTGCCTGAAGTCAGCATAGATGAGGCCAGACGCATTGCCAGTGTGGCTCACATATCACTAGATGATGAGAAACTAGAGCGGGTCAGGCTTGAATTGACGCGCCTGGGCGATTGTCTGGTCGAACTCGAACAGTTAGATACCAGCGACGTAGAAGCGACCACATACGTGATTTCTGCAATCAACATATGTCGTGAGGATGAAAGCATCCCTGGGATGCCATCCGAACTGATCGTCCAGAATGCCCCCGACAGTGTGGAGGGCTTCATCCGTGTCCCCGCCTTTATGGAGGAAGAGTAACCGCCCCGCGTACCGCTCCCCCCATCAAGGTGCACTAACGAAGTACATGAGATATATGGATACATGCTGCATGATCAGCTATTGCCTGCACCTGGAGGTTTCGCCTCATGGCGATCCATGACATGACAGCCTGGCAGTTGACCGAGCAACTGCAGGCGCGACAGATAACCGCAGTCGAGGCGGTACAAGCGTGTTATGACCGGATAGACACACTTGACGGACAAGTCAAGGCCTTCCTGACTTTGACACGGGAGTCGGCACTGGAGCAGGCGCGTGCTATTGACAGTGCCAGAGCCGCCGGCGAGAAGCTTCCGCCCACTGCCGGGCTGCCGATTGCGCACAAAGACGGGCTTAGCACTGCCGCAGTGCGCACGACTTGTGCATCTCGAATGCTGGATAACTACGTACCTGCGTACGATGCCACCGTTGTCAAGCGGTGTCATGATGCGGGCATGATCATGTTGGGCAAAACCAACATGGATGAGTTCGCGATGGGCTCATCAGGTGAGAATTCTGCATTTCAAGTAACTGCCAACCCGTGGGATTTGACCCGTATACCGGGCGGTTCCAGCAGTGGTTCTGCTGCAGCGGTTGCCGCAGGAGAAGCATTTGTGGCTACCGGGTCCGATACCGGAGGATCAATCCGACAGCCTGCAGCGTTGTGCGGCTTGATTGGTCTCAAGCCCACATATGGCCGAGTGTCCCGATATGGGCTCATCGCGTACGGCTCTTCGCTGGATACAGTCGGGCCACTTTGCAGGGATGTGCGGGATGCCGCACTGATTATGAACGTGATAGCAGGCCATGATCCGCGTGATGCTACTAGCTCAGATGTGCCCGTCCCTGACTACACCACCGGACTGGGCGCAGATCTGGACGGCTTGCGCGCAGGCGTCGTCCAAGAGATACTGCACCATGATGGTGTGGACCCGACTGTGAGGCAGACTGTTGAGCAGGCTATCGAACATCTGTCAGGGTTGGGCGTGGAAATCGAAGAGATACACCTGCCTCATGTCGAGTACAGCCAGGCCTGTTACGGCATCATCGCACCAGCTGAAGCCAGCTCTAATCTAGCCCGCCTGGATGGTGTACGATACGGTTACCGTACTGACAGCGAGATCACAGACATCCACGATCTATTCGCCAAGTCTCGCGCTGAGAGTCTCGGTCCTGAAGTGCAATTGCGCATCATCAGGGGCACATACGTGCTGTCAGCAGGCCAGTACGATGCCTACTACATGAAGGCACTAAAGGTGCGTACCCTCATCAAACAGGAGCTCGAATCAGCGTTAGAGCGGCACGATTTCCTGATATCCCCCACATCGCCCGTGGTCGCTTCCAGCATCGGGGAGAAAACTGAAAATTCGATGGTATCAAGGGCGGCGGCTACCTGCACCAAGCCTGTCAATCTTGCGGGTCTGCCGGCCATCAACGTCCCGTGTGGCCTTGTCAACGGTCTGCCGGTGGGCATGCAGGTGATAGGCCGGCCGTTTGATGAAGCAAGACTCCTGCAAGTGGCTTACGCGTACGAGCAGGCTACTGAGTGGCACCGAGCTCATCCCGAATTGTGAACCACTTGTAGTAACTAGTAACCGCGCCATGTCACACCGATATCGGCGCTAATTCTGGTTTTGTCACTCGAGCGGCACACACGCTTGTTGCCACTGGCAAAGGTCAGTTATACTACGTATGCCGAGATGGGCGCACTATCGGCGCCGGAACTACATACCCAGGTGAATTCAGTGTGAGTATGATAAGAGTGTTGGTCAGCGGAGCCTGTGGCAGCATGGGCGGTCATGCGTGTCGGACCGTTGATGCCGCCCCGGACATGACATTGGTGGAGGCGGTGGACCCGGCCGGGATCGGGCATCCTCTGGCAGATTTCGTGCCTGACCTATCCGAAGCAGCCGCACAACTCAACGTCAGTGGGCATTTGGCAGCGTCGCTAGAGCAAAGTACCCCGGATGTCATGGTTGACTTCACTGCACCTGCAGTCGTGATGAGCAACATCGAAGCAGCGCTCAACGCGGGTACCGCCTGTGTAGTCGGCACAACCGGGTTCAGCGACATAGATATCAAGACAGTCGCGCGAATGTGCGAGACCAAGGGTGTCCCCTGCATCATCGCCCCAAACTTCAGCATTGGGGCCAATCTGATGATGAAGTTTGCAGTTGAGGCCGTCACCTCGTTTGACTATGCCGAAATCATCGAACGGCATCACGAACGCAAGAAGGATGCACCATCAGGCACCGCAGTCAAGACTGCCGAGATGATGGCTCAGGCGCGCGGCAGCAACCTGCTCAGCATGGTAGCTACTGAACGGCACAACGTCCCGGGAAGCCGTGGCGGCGTACTGGGCAACATCCCCATACACGCGGTCCGTACGCCCGGTTACGTGGCCAACCAGGAGGTCATCCTGGGGGGCTTGGGCGAGGTGCTTCGTGTCTGCCATGAAACCACCAGCCGCGAGTGCTTCATGCCTGGTGTTTTGATGTCCATCCGTGTAGTCCGAGAGCTTTCGGGGCTCACATACGGCCTCGACAAGCTGCTGGAGAATAACAGCTAGACCCAAGTTGCAGACTGTGTTCACTGTCTACAGTCTCGCTCTGTTCACACTGGGCGAGTTTCCGATTATTCGTGGCAACATGACTGTGCTATTACCTATCTGGAGTGAGCATCATGGCGGGAATTAGAGCCGGGTTGGTTGGCGTCGGACCTGTCGGCGATCGCATCTATTGCTGTCTGAAGGAGCGTGAGATCCCTCTGGCCGAACCTTTGCGGGTGATGGCCACACGTGAACGACGTGAGATACTGGCGGGTGAAAAGGTGCTGGTCCGCGAGATCAGCCCCGAACTATTCGAAGATCTTGACGTGGTCTTTTTCGCAGGCCGCGAGGGCGCCAAAGGCGCCTCAGTGCAGTGGGGTTCGACTGCTATCGAGGCCGGAGCATATGTGATTGACAACGGTGGCGACTATCGTCTGGAGCCTGATGTCCCACTGGTCGTTCCTGAAGTGAACATGGACACGGTGACGGCAGATACGCGGTTCATCACCAGTCCAAACTGCTCGACGACCCAGATGTGCGTAGCACTGGCCCCTCTACATCGGACAGCACGGATCAAGCGCATAGTGGTATCAACCTATCAAGCAGCCTCAGGATGGGGCGCTGCCGGCCAGGAGCAGTTGCAGGCGCAGCTTGGGCAGCTTGCCCAGGGACAGACGGTAGAGTTCGACCCCTGCATATTCTGCCGCCCTCTGGCACTGGATTGCATCCCCCACATAGATGCCTTTCTGGACAACCTGTATACCAAAGAAGAGATGAAAATGGTATACGAAACACAGAAAATCTTCGAGGCACCGGATATGGGCATCACCGCCACGGCGGTCCGGGTGCCGGTGGAGATAGGACATTCGGAATCTATCAACGTGGAATTCGCGGATGATATGGATGCTGCTACAGCCACTGAAATACTTCAGGACTGCAAGCAGTCACCCAGTGTGGTAGTCATAGACGGCCCGACCTCTGACCCCAACTACGGCACCGTTCGAGCAAAGGTGGATCTGAACAGGGAGCCGTGGGCCGATCATCGCTACATAGATGAGCGCGCATACCCGTCTCAGGCTGACATTTTGCGCGAGCAATACAAGGATCAGGTGCTGGTTGGACGAGTGAGGGATGATGTAACACGTCCGAATACGATTAACTTCTGGTGTGTAGCTGACAACCTGCGCAAGGGCGCGGCTACGAACGTGGTTCAGATTGCCGAAGAAATGCTAAAGCGAGGGCTCATCCCAACCTAGAGTTCTCCGCCCAAAACCTTGTGTCTGAGGATGCCGCTGCCGAGGCATGTGGAAGAGTCTCAACTTGAACCGCCTGGGCTTGAGAGTGGGCCATGCTGATGGTTCGAGCGATTGCAGTGCCGTTTTAGAGACCGACAACGTGACTGTAAGTGTCAGTGTTAGCGGCGTCTTCTTCGCTTAAGGCAATGCTCTACCCATCCATGAGTAACATGGGTACAGTATAGAGTACACTTGCATTCGACGTCCCCCGAACCGTTCGGGGGACGTCACCTCTTATATCCACTCCTCGTCATACAGAATACGGCGGCAGCTCTCGCACCGTACTACTTTGCGCGCTTTTCGCAGCTCATCACAAAACATGACTGATATACTGGTCCGGCAACCTCCGCACACCTGGCCAGAAACCAGAGCCACCGCGAGCCCGCCCGTCTTTTGCCGGATGCTTTCATAGTCGGCCAGAAGTCCCGGATCCAGTTGGACTACTACTCCTTCGCGACGTTCCTGCGCCTGGGAGATGGCATCTTTCAACTGCGCAGAGCGTTCATGGAACTCGGCCCGCACCCGGCTCAGTTCACTTTCGCGTTGCTCAAGCGCAGCTTGTTCTGTCTCTACTTGCGCCGTCTGTTGCTCAACAGCGTCATAAATTTCCAGTATCTGGTCCTCGAGTTTGTCTGTACGCCGCTGCAATTCGGATATCTTTTTCTCGAGGGAGGACAGCTCTTTCGGATCCGACACGCGGCCACCGTAGGCTTGAGACCACTTCTCAGTGCGCTCCTGTTCTGTCGCCTCCAACTCGCTTTCTCTGCTCCACTGCTCAGCAGTTTTGTCTTTGAGCGCTTGCTCCATGGCTGCCAATTCGTCCTGTTTCAGGCGCAGTTTTTCGGCTAGCGTCGAGCCATCGTCGAGCCCCGCGAGCCGCTGCGTTGCATCGTCAATGGTTGTGTCTATCTGCTGCAGCTCATAGAGACGGTCGAGCTGCTCTCTCATACTCTCACCTCACACGGACAATTCCGTCAATCCGCAAAAGTCCAAGCACATTTCGTTGACAGGACAATTCTCCGAATGGCTATGATACACCTTCATATTACTCGCTGTCACAATACTTACAGTCAATTAGCACTCTCAGCAGGCGAGTGATAGCCAGCCGTATAATAGCTTGACGACAGGCGCTCTTCGGACTACAATGCAATCGCTTTCGGTTATGAAAGCTCCCCGATTCGACGCAGCAGTTACTTAGGAGTATGAGCACAAATGCCCATATATGAGTTCGAGTGCAACAAATGCGGTGAACGTTTCGAAGTCAGCATGTCTTTTTCCGATCCACTTCCCGAAAGCTGCCCTCAAGATGGCTGTGGTGGCAAGGTGCGTAAGATCTTTTCGCCGCCGGCTATCATTTTCAAGGGTAGCGGCTTTCACGTGAACGATTATGGGCGATCAGGCCCCAAATCGTCGGCCACAGCCGGTGCCTCTGGCAGCAGCAGTGCGACTGGCGAAAGCTAGCATCGCTCAGCTACCATCTAATGCAATGGAATCGGCACTTCCGGCGCCATCATTCACGGTATGAGCACCACCTTGATGGCGTCGGTTTTCTGCTTGTTTGATGCCGTGCCAAACGCCTGCACTGCGTCCTGCAGGCTGTAGATATGTGTGATCATCGGCTTGACCTGTACTTGCCCAGTTACCAGCAACTCCAGACCGGTTGCAAAATCGTCCGGGAAGTTGTTGCTGGCGGTCATGAGGCGACGTTCACCTGCAAGGCTCGCTTGCGTCAGTGTCAGGCCATCTGCAATTCCGGCCATCGCAATCATCGTGCCGCCTCTGTCCAGCGCAGCCAGGCCCTGAGCTTGTGCTTCCAGGCTGCCCGTAGTATCGAACACCGCTACAAAACCTGTCTCACCACTGGCACGAGCCAAGTCAGCTCCGACCTCCCGGTCATCTGCCCCAGCCACGTTCAAGCATGGTCCCAGCTTCAACTTCCGGGCGCACTCTAATGCCGCATCATAGATATCAGTAATTGCCACCGGTTCAGCTCCCCACGCCATTGCCACCTGCGCTATGCTGAGCCCGATTGGGCCTGCACCTTGCACCAGGACCGGTTG
Organism: candidate division WS1 bacterium; assembly: GCA_012518355.1. Lineage (GTDB taxonomy): Bacteria > Armatimonadota > Zipacnadia > Zipacnadales > UBA11051 > UBA11051. The sequence continues at coordinate 6,823 of JAAYSP010000203.1, forward strand.
GCCAGATATGGTGCCTGCACATCTGACTGCATGCACTGCTACGCCCAGGCCGTCCAGGAAAGTAGCTTCCTCAAAGCTAAGCCAATCGGGCAGATCGAAGAGATGCTCTGTCCAAACCGGACAATACTCGGCCATACCTCCCGCATTCTGCCCTTCCCATCCTGCACCATGCCCAAGATGCGCTGTTTCGGGGCATAAATTTGCCCGGCCAGTCCGGCAGTAGTGGCAGTGACCACATGTGCGAAAAGATAGCACACCCACTCGCCGTGTTCGGCCGTTTTCAATCACTGTCCCGGCGACCTCATGGCCCAGAATCATATCGGGTGGATTGGCAGGCTCGAAGCCTAGAGTGTGTTTAGCCCATGGATTCTCGCCCGCCAAATACCGCAGATCGCTGCCACATATGCCGCAAGCATGGACCTGTAGCAACAATTGACCGGCCGCGGCCTGTGGCATCGGGACTTTTTCCACTCGCAAATCGTTTGGCGCATGCAGGACCACTGCTGTCATGTCGTTGTCCGGCCATATGTCTCGCATGTTCAGACCTCGACGCATCGTCTGGTTGATGTACTGCATTTCGCGGCTTTCATGCCTGTGACCTGCGTGGGTAGTGCTAAACAGCATATGAGCTGCCGTACTCTGAGCGTGCATTGAGCAAATCGCATACAACCGAATGTGTACAGTATGCGATGCGTGCAGGTAGTTTGCTTACAGACAAAGCCCCATCAACAGCAGAGCTGCGCTTCATTTGCGTATGGGAAGCACAAAAAAAGGGAAGATGCACTTGTATGCATCTTCCCTGGACGTTTGTTTGGTAGCGCGGGCAGGATTCGAACCTGCGACCTCAAGGTTATGAGCCTTGCGAGCTACCTGACTGCTCCACCGCGCGCCACTGACTACAGTCTACCACACCTCAGGACGTTTGTAAAGCCCAATGCGAAAATAGTGAGAGATGGTGCCGAGTACAGGCTTAATCTCAACGCATGAACATATGGTTTTCTCGATCTTGCCCGCACAAGCATATGATCCGACGGCTATAGTAGCCTTGCTTTCTCAACGTACACCATCTCAGCTCGCGCCTTTACCAACTGCACCCCTGATTCGATCCTATCCACCTGCCTCGGCCGTGGTACCCTCGGGTAGCGAGAGTGTTACATCATCAGTAGTCGCGACCTGGAAGACCGCGGCCTGACCGGTGCGGCTGACACTGACTACATGAGGTAGCACAACCTCGTCTCCTACTCCGTAGTCGTACACATTGAACCAGGTGTCTATTGGGAACTCGGCGGCAAGTCTTTCTGCACTGACTTCACCATGGACATTGGCGTCAACAAAAGCCCCACCGGCAATGCCGTCAATACGATACTCGACGTCCCCTGCAGCGTTCGCCACCCGCGCACCGTGGTAATAACGCATACCGCGCAGATGGAATGGAGTACTGGTCTTCACCAATCCTGCGTCATGACCAGAGATCCGCCCAATTCCGACCAGGGGATCGAACTCCAGGTGCAACACCACCGCATCCTCGATAGTCTCTACCCGCTCAACCTTCTGCACCAGGCGGCGATGCTCGTTCACGATATAAATGTACTTGCCCTCCAGAGAACCTGGATTTGCAGGCGCAGGAGAGACCGTGATTGAGCAGCCCTTGCGGTCTGTGGCTGTGATCTGAGCGCGATACTCGGCTGCTGCTAGTTGCACACCGACACCATCGCGAGTAAGTTGAGTGCCACCAAGTAGAGAGATGTGGGTTACTTCACCATTTTCCTCTGAGAAAAGGCCGAAGCGACCGGCAAATTCGAAGCCCCCCGGCGCAGTGCGCGTCGTGGTACCGTCGGAGGATGCGAAGATAGTGTCTACTCGCCCGTTGTTGAGCTCCACCACGAGCCCATAAGCAGGGAAGTCAGATTCATCGGAGCCCGATACCTCCAGAGGACTGACGGATTTGACGACCGGATTGCCGCGATACAGCTCCATGATGTTGGCCACTTGTGTGGCGACGGGCGCATCGGCTTCCTTGTTCAGCAGTACCCACTTCATCTCGTAAGGAGATGCTCCTGCAGGAGATTGACCGTCGCAGATGATCACCTGGGCGCCGTCAACCGGCGGGACCGTCATCCGGAAATGCAACCCGTCGGAGTTCTTAAGTTCCCAGTCGGCGGACCAGACGCGGTCAGCAGTGGTATCTCGCTGTACGTTGTACAGATGAGGGAACGCGAAATACTGCCCGCTCCATCCATAGACGCCCTTTCTCCCGCCGTGGTCGCTCTGCCACTGTTCATCTCCATAAGGCACATCAGGACCAGCCAGAGTACCAGTCGGCTGCGCCACCAAGTCCAGCCCTTCAGTTGAGAATTCGCCTTCCTGGCAATGCAGAGTCCACCAGTGCTCATCACCACCGAAGATCCGGTACAGATCCAGGCAGTAGAACTGCTCGTCGCTAACGTCAACTATCGCCAACATGCGGCGTTGCCAGTTGTCGTCATCGAGCTGATAGCCCTCACCCTGGGCAACCTGATCACTGAAGGCCTGGGCAAATACTTCACCCACATGCGCAACTCCGACATCAGCAAACAGTTGCGCCTGGCCGGTCATGTTCACGAAGGGGATCTGGCGAGCCTGGTTTTGCGTCATCCAGTTGCCTTCCCAGGCGCTCCAGTTTCGCGGATAGCCCATATGGCCAAGTATCTCGCTCTGGTATGCATCCAGCCCCATATGCAACATGTCCTGGTGGGTATGGCCACGGGCTCGTCCGTACATCATCCACAGAGAGCGCTTGTTGATATCCTCCCCGCTCCGGAGCATGGCAAGGCCATATCCGTCCTGCACGCAGCTTGCATCGTTCCAATCATCAGGCCACTCGGCAGCAGCAGCTTCGATCTGCGCGCGAGTATAGGGGAACTGCTCCGAAGGATTCCAACCCGGCGCATTTGCAAGTGCCCAAGCAAACTTCGGATGCTGAAAAGTCTCGTAGGCATGCTCGATACATCGTGCACTGGCTGAATTCCACGTGATCTTCGAAGCGGGGCTGTATTTCGGGTGGCTGCCCACATCTCCGACGCGCGGATAAAGGCGGTCAATGTTAACTGTGTTCGTGACGAAATCGTAGATGTTTCTATAGGCCCGGCTATCAGTGAAGTTGGGATACTTTTCATTCGGATACACTTCCGGACGCAGCGCACGAAGCCGCTCGATACCTTCGATTACCGGCCCGATTGCGGTGACGTGCATGGAGTTGTAGCCGCCGGTAGACTCGTAGGGTGCGCCATCACGGAAATATGTGTTGATGGTGAAGTAGCGCATCTGTCCACGGGGATCATCGTACAACCAGTCCATGAATTCATTGCCGCGTTCATAGTTGAGGCATTCGGCCATACCCACCAGTCCCCACTGAGAGTAGGGCTGGTTGGACGCTGTAGCACCGTCCATGGCTCCCTGCATCCACACAGCCATCAGATCCTCTTCGATGAAGCGGCGGAGATCCTCGTGTGTCTGGATGTGGGTCAGACCTTTACTGTGCAGGAACGGTATGATCTTGTCATCCTGCTCGATGGCAGGCCAGATCATGTCATATGCTTCAGCATGTCTTCTCTGGTAGCTTGGTTGGTCTATGCAATACACAGTGAAGCCCGCCCCGCTCAGGAATGGCCCTTCCTCGAAACGGCTTTGCCCCAACCGTTCGACCTGTCCAACGTTGTTTCGGTGCCGGTGGTGCGTCATAGTTGCAAGATAAGACCACTCCACCGCAAGTCTGGAAAAGGCGACCAGCGCTTTGTGCACGTATTCAATGTTGCCGGTCGTAAGGTAACTCTGAGCACAAGCCGGTGCCACGTTGAGCATCTTGTGAGCATATGACTGAGCTGTTTCGGCGATGAAGCCGTAGTGCTTGCCATCAGGGGCGATATAGCCTCCACCAATGCCATCGTCAGGGAAATCGCCGCTGGTGAAGTCAAAATTGCCGAAATCGTTGCTGGGATAGAGCTCTTCGCCAACGGGGCACTTGATTTTCCATGCGTAGGGCAGTACAGCCGAACTGTAGGTGCGGATAGGTTTGTCCAGTTCGTCGCGCCACGGATAGAAGTCTCTGCCGTGGTAGATGTCACCACCATGGACCGGACATCCGTTGGAGATGTTCACCCAGTGCCAACGCGGGATGGTGCTGTCAGGCTGTAGTGACCAAATCTCATCATCGGTCATCTCCAGCCACCCTTTGCCCGGCTCCCCTCGATAAGATTTCTCCCGCTCAGGAGTGATGACAGTGCGGCCTTCCTTGAGCTCCGGCAGGTTCTCACCCAGAGGCCAGCGTCGCGGCAACTGGACACCTTTGAGTTCGCGAAACTCTCTCAGGCTCTCATAGGACCAGATTTCCACAGATACGGTAACCGGTCCGTCAGGATGTGCGAAGACGATATCAGCCATATCTGCTGCTTCAAGGGTGCGGAAGTAGTACTTGCGGATCTCGTTGGTTGTGGGCAAAGGCGTCCGGTCCAACAGTTCCACCTGCTCGGGCACAGTAATGGCAATCTGCGGCGTCCCCGTAGGAACTCGCAGAGCCACCAGGAATAGTCGGCCCACCCCTAATTTGTCGGGCTGATAGGCCACCGGACCTTCATCCTGGGCGTAGGCGAGAGTACATATCGCCAGCATTGCTACGACAAATATCATGTTCCAATTCATGTCCATTGCCTCCAGATTTGCTTAGCCAAACGTAGCAGCTAGCATCTGCGCAGTGCGCTTCTCTAAGTGCCTGGATCACACTGTTCATCTTCTCAACAGGTGTTTTCTCCGAATAGCTGCAACACACCTGCATCCCGAACGTACCCACATCGAGCCTGCAGTGCAAAAAATTCCGCGGTTAGGCCGCATAATATTGCTCCAGCAAGCCTTAGAGCTCTCTATTAACTGCACGTTATATGCACGCTATATGAAAGAAAGTTCGTTACCCGTTCGAAGCATACCTGCAACACACCTGACTGGCGTGAAAGTCTCGAAGTAAGTAGTGTGCAAGCAAGTCATAAAGGCAACACTGCAAAGACTATATGGCGTCCGTCTCGACCCAGACGGAGCTCTCGCCTGATGCCGAGCAGTCGAAGCTCGTGATTGTGGGTTGCTGAGCAGGAAGGTGATAACGCGATTGTCGCACAAATATATCAGAAGTTCGGATGAGCTGACGGCGATGCGCTTTGGTGCCAGACAACATGCGCTCTGCGTCGGGATGATGACGGGCGTGTCCGATGTCTGGGGAAGCTGCTACTGGCTGCCCAAAGCCATGGGGCGAAAGGTGTGACAGGGATGAGACGCTGGATTTTGACGATGCCGTTGATGACACTGCTACTATGCCTGACTTCAGCAGTACTTTTCGCGCAGACTGATACACCAGGGCCCCTGCAAGTGGGCGTCGCCAGCGCAGAGATCACTCCCCAGGCGCCCGTCTGGATGCGCGGATTCGCTGCCAGAAAGAAGCCCTCGGAGGGCACGACAACTCCCATCATGGCCCAAGTAGTGGTCTTCGACAACGGACAGACGCGCCTGGCAATCGTGGCACTCGACTTGTGTGCCGTTAGCTATCGCCAGCTATGCAAGATGCGCACTGCCGCGGCGGCAGTTGGCATACCTGAGCAACATCTGATGGTCAACTGCTCTCACTCACACTACGGGCCTCACCTGGGCAGCAGTGAAGTGAGCCTTCGTGACGTCGAGTATGATGCACTGTTTACCGACCGTACCAGGCCGCTTTTCGCCGCTGCAGTGGCCGATCTGCAGCCCGCATTGCTTGACTATACTGTGGGCAAGAGCAGCATGGGTATCAACCGGCGCCAGCTCGATGACGAGGGGCTGGCCACTCGAGGCATGAGGCCGGAACCGCGCAAGCAGATAGACCCCGACGTCCCAGTATTGCGAGTGCTGACGCCTGAAGGGCAGGTACGCGCCGTCATATTCGGCTACGCATGTCACCCTACCACTGCCACCGGCAGCCTGTTTTATGTACACGGCGCCGACTTCCCCGGATACGCCCGTGAATGGATGACAGCGGTATATCCTGACGCCATGCCCGTGTTTTTGCAGGGATGTGGCGGTGACATCAAACCCGGCGCAGTCAAACCCAGCACCGGCACTGCCCCGGGACTGCTGAATACGACCGTCCTGTTTGACGAAAGCGGCACCAAGGCTGAGATGGGCTACGAGCTCGCCCGAGGCGTGTGTCGTGCATTAGGAGTGCCGGCACCACCAGTTCCAGTTGACCGCTCACCTGAACCAGAGCAAGCTTTGGGTACCCCTGTGGTACTAGGTGGAATTGTCGAGCTGATAGACATTCCCGCCAAGGACAAGCCCGAACAGTTCAGTGTGACGCCGTTTCATATGGGTGCATGGCGTATCGGAGATGTGTATATTTTCGGCTCTCAGGGCGAAGTACTGTCGGCGATAGGGCTGCGCATCAAACGCGAGCTGGCCGATATGCGTGTGTGGACATGTGGCTACACTCACTGGGGCGGCGGATATGTCCCTGATGATGCCTCTTATCCTGAGGGCGGCTATGAAGTGGATGTATCAGCATTCGCGCCCGGCGTCGAAGAGTATGTTGTATCCACAGCCCATCGTCAGATTGAACACCTGCAGACCATTCCCGTGAACACCACGCCGATCCCAAGATCCTCACCCTAAACAACCGGTTGGGGGAACTGCGAAGGAGCGAACTACCATGAACAAAACACTTGCTGCCATCGCGTTGCTGCTCGCTACAGGCATGGTCGCTTCAAGTGAGCCCATCGCACTCGACACGCCTGTACGTATGTTCAAAGGCGGAGCGATGGTCCCTGTGCAGCCAATTTGCCAGTGGCTAAACGCAAATGTCAAGCAGGACGATGCAGGGCAAACCCTGACCGCGCAGTATGGAGAGCTCACACTTGAGCTTCGTGCCGGGGAGCATCAGGCTCTGGTCAACGGGGAGCCCGTGCCGCTAGACGAGCGCTCCGGAATGGAAGATACCGCCGTAGAAAACCACGGTGGCTATCTGTTCGTACCATTGGTTTTCATCGGCCAGGCCCTGGGCCTGGAGATCAGTTGGGACACCACCTGCGGGGGGTTCGCTACAATTGCACGCGACGGTGAGCAGGCAGACACGAAAGTCACAGCCACTATGGCGCGCTACCCGCTGCATTGGGCTGCAGCACAGGGTGAGACCGAAATCGCCGCATCTCTGGTGGACAGCGGCCTGGACGTCAACAGTCTCACCTATGCAGAATGGACACCACTGCACTGGGCAGCTCGTGAAGGTCACACAGAGACCGTGAAGCTGCTCATCGACCGAGGCGCTCAAGTGGACGCCCAGTGCAAGACTGGCTGGACTTCGCTGCACTGGGCCGTCCTCTACGGTCGTAGCCCTGCAGTGGAACTGTTGCTGGAGCGCGGAGCACAAGTCAACCTGGGCGACGAAGATGGCGAACTACCACTCCACTATGCAGCACGCAGGGGGCACATAGATATCGTCGAGATGCTGCTAGACCGTGGTGCAGACGTCAATGGCGCCACTTTGGTGGGCATCACTGCTCTGCACAACGCAGCCGCCTATGGGAGAACCGAGGTCGCGCAGTTGCTCATCCAGCGTGGTGCGCAGGTCAATGCACGAACCCGAACCAGCATCACACCTCTGTACTGGGCAGAGCGTCAATACCGTGAAGAGACGGCAGCGGCACTGCGTGAACACGGTGCTGAGAGATAATCCACATGAGATGAGTGGCGCGATGGGGCTATCACCTCCTGGCTGACTGCCTAGAGCGTAGACTGGAGCGGCAACCGCCGTAGCGATGGTAGCTGCAAACGTGTAGTCTGTTGCACTCGCTTACCATATCGCCAGGCTAGTTCCCGGGCCGGTCTACCTACAGGTGCCCTAAAGCCAGGAGGCCCTGTAGATCTGCCATCAGTCCTGCTTTTGCGGCATCATCTGCATGCGCGCCCACAGAATCTCCCGGTAACACACGGAAGGCTCACATCTGACAGACGGAGGAACGCACATGGTTGAAAACGAGCCACTTCGGTTTGGTATCATAGGCACTGGAGGCATGGGCGCAGGGCATCTGGCCGCCGTACAGGCTACCCATGGGATGACGCTTGCGGCCGTCTGCGATACCGATTCTGAAGCGTTACATCAGGTTACCAGCGACACCGGGGCACCGGGATTCCATGATTTCGAGGAGATGATAGCACAGGTGCCGATGGATGGGCTGATCGCCGCGCTGCCCCATCATCTGCATCGTGACATCGTTGCGGCAGCCTGCAAGGCGAGGATCCCGCTGCTGAAAGAGAAGCCACTGGCTCGCAACATGACTGAGGCGTTAGAGTTCGTAGAGATGGCCGAGGATGCGGGCATACTATTCATGCTGGCCACACAGCGCCGCTACAACCCCGCCTATGCCCGCATGAAACAGATTTCAGAGCAACTGGGCCACATCTTCCTGGCACGTGGACAGTACTGCTTCCGCTGGTCACGCGATTTTGTGTGGCGTGGACAGTGGGAAACCGCCGGCGGTGGTGCGCTACATGATATGGGCTATCACACGGTAGACATGCTCAACTGGTACCTGGGCCTGCCCGACTGGGTGGACGCAGAGTGGCGCAGTAGTGGCTTTCCCGCCATGGACTATGACACTGATGACACTGCAGTCACCATGTTCGGCTATGATTCGGGGGCGATCGGATACCTGTTGACTACGTGGGCGACAACTCCTGCAGAAGAGACCTTCTACCTGCATGGCACCGATGGAGTAGCTCGCGCCGACCAGACCGGCATAGTGCACATGGATACCACAGGTAGCGTAGTCAGCCAGGAGCCTGGCGAAGGCAGCTCAGGCATCGCCTTGCGCAACCAGGTAGCGCATTTCGCACAATGCATCCGTACTGGCGCCGCGCCGCTCACCTCAGCCCGCGCAAACCTGCCGAACATGGCATTCATAGAAGCTGCGTACCGCTCTGCGGCGGAAGAGACTCGTGTCAGCCCGCGCGATTTCTTGCCCGAATAGCGACCTGAGTATCACGGTAACACCAGGCTGATGCAGGCTGCAAGTGCAGACGTCAAGTGCCACCGGAAGATGACCGATACATGCGGATCAACTAATCCGAAATGCCACAACCTTGTATTCCGACATCTCCTCGATGGCAAATCGCACTCCTTCCCGCCCTATACCGGACCGCTTGCGCCCACCATATGGCTGGAAGTCGGCGCGCCAGAAGGAGATGTCGTTGACGTTGATGCCACCACAATCCACCGCTTCGGCGAATCTGTACGCACTATTTATGTCGCGAGTGTAGATGCCCGCCTGCAGCCCGTACTGGCTATCGTTTGTCAGCTCGATGGCTTCATCAAGCCCGGCCACCGGCTGTACCAATACGACAGGCGCAAACACCTCTTCTGTCCAGAGCCTGGCACCACGCGGGCAGTCGCTTATGACTGTAGGCTCGAACAGAGTGCCGTTTCGAGTGCCCCCACACAGGACCTTCGCCCCTGCTTCCACGGCTTCTTGAACCCACTTCTCAGCACGCTCGGCGGCAGCCAGATTGATCATCGGGCCAACATCCGTGCTTTCTGAGAGCGGATCTCCCGTGCGTAGAGCTTCTACACGCGGCACGTAGTCCTGCAGGAACCGCTCGTACAGTGGCTGCTCAACCAGGATACGCTGTACCGATATACAGACCTGTCCCGCCACTGCAAACGGCCCGGTGACCAACCGGTCCATGGCACCATCGAGGTCCGCGTCGGCCAGGACGGTGACCGCCGCGTTCGAACCCAGCTCCAGATGCACCCGTTTGATACCCGCCTGGCGAGTGATGCTCTCCCCCACCTGAGTGCTGCCGGTGAAGCTGATAACGCGCACGCGAGGATCGGTGACCAGCGGCCCCGCCTCGGCGCCGGTGCAGGTGACCACGTTCAACGCGCCGGGCGGAAAGCCTGCATCAGTGACTGCCTGAGCTATGCGTAGCACTGCCAGCGGTGTCTGGCTAGCCGGTTTGAGCACCACCGCGTTCCCGGCTGCCAGTGCCGGTGCGATTTTGTGTGCGCTCAGAGCTGCAGGGAAGTTGAAAGGCGAAATGGCACTGACTATCCCCACCGGTACACGCTGCCAGAAGCCGCGCCGATTTTCAGTACCTGGCGCTGCACCATACGGAATCACCTCTCCGCCCAGATCACGCGCAGCTTCCGCACACAGTTCGAATATCGCCGGCGGACGAGCAGCCTCGACCTGTCCCTCGCGAATTGTCTTCCCGACCTCGCAAGACAGCATGTGCGCTATCTCGTCCTGAGCCTCGACAAGCGCGTCTGCTGCCTTGCCAAGCAGGGCCGCCCGCTCATGAGGCGCCAGCTTCCGCATCTCGGCGGCGCCTTGTTCGGCGGCGTCTAATGCAGCGACTACATCGCTCGCATCAGCAGCCGGTACAGTCCCCACCACACTGTCATCATACGGACTGCACACCGAAATCGTGCTGTCCTTCTCCAGCCACTGGCCACCGATCAACATGCGCATAAGAACTCGCCTCCGTGAATGCGAGAATGCCTTGATCATCATAGAGTATGCTGATAGTACATGGTTTCGCGACGACGACTGGGTACCCCTTCCTGCGGACGCGCTACTCTGAGAGGATTTGTCACTTTCCGGAGAGAATTCACTTGTCAATACGAAACAACCTCACCCGATATTCTCGCGGCGGAAGATGCCGCCCATCACAGAGAGTGATGAAAATGGCACTGAGCAAACAATATATCGTCAGCGGTCTCCACCATCTCGGTCTGCCTGAGGGCTGTGCAGTGATGGTACACTCCGCACTCTCAGCGTTTGGCGAGGTGGAAGGAGGAGCAGGCACAGTGATCGAAGCCCTGCTCGAGGCAATCGGCCCTCAAGGCACCCTCCTCATGCCTGCCATGGCATCTGAGCAGCCGTTCCGCATCGCGTCATCGCCTTCAACTGTTGGTGCGATATCTGAAGTATTTCGCAGTTGGCCAGGCGCAATTCGGAGCCTGCACCCCACCCACTCGGCCACGGCACTGGGGCCACTTGCAGAGCAGCTTCTTGCTGGACACATCGAGCAGCCGACCGCTGTCGGTCCCGAGTCACCATGGGGGCGGCTTGCGCAACGTGATGATGGCTACATACTGCTGCTGGGAGTAGATCAGGATCGAAATACACTGCTGCATGGTGCCGAAGAGGTGGTGGATGCGCCGTACCTAGGGTCAATTTCTCGCGACTACATAGATACAGACGGCAACCGCCGCACCAAAATCATGGGGAGGTATCCCGGCCCACACCGTGATTTCATCAGCCTGGATCCGCTGTTCGAGCAAGCAGGCATCATGAAAATCGGCAAGATTGGAAGTGCGATATGCCGTCTCACCCCGGCCCGACAAATGCTGCAGTTGGCAGTGACGGCACTTCAGCGTGACCCTGCTGCGGTGCTATGCGACAACCCCCGTTGTCGTGACTGCGTCAGGCAACGGGCAGCCATCAAGCGCGATATGCTCCGCCGTGAGGACTTCACACTCAGTGCAGTCATAGACCAGGTGGGGCTGCCGCCGGACGATTTCGAGCAGGCTTTGTGGCTCATAGCTGCAGAGGGCATACGCCATCTCGAGATCGGCGCTCAGTGGGCTGCAACCATAGCGGATGACGATCATTTGCGCCGTGAGCTGGCGGCTGCACTGGCGGATAGAGATATGCTCGTGGCAGTCTATCATGCCGACATCCCTCTAAGCGATGAGGCATCTGCCGATGACGCGATAAAAGCACTGGACGCGGCGATCCACACAAGTGCGGTGTTCACGCCAGAAGTTTTCAAACTGCCGCCCTATCTCTCCGACGGCCCCATGTCACCGGAGGAACGTCGTGCACATGCGGTGGAGTTGCTCGATGCCGTAGGACAACGCGCCTCCGAATCTAAGCTCAGCTTGCTGGTAGAAAACCGCCCTCGATCGGTATGCTCGAACGGCAAAGCCTGCGCTGAACTGCTGCAGGCGGTGACATCACCGGCAGTCAGCTTCGCCTTCAATCCTGCACACTTTGCGCAGGCAGGAGAGAGGCCCTTCCTGCAAACCTACACTCGCGGGCGGGCCAAGCGACATATG
>JAAYSP010000173.1 GCA_012518355.1 candidate division WS1 bacterium
CAGTGCTATATGAGGAGGCTGGGGCCACCGCCTCTTACCCGACTGCTCGCAACTGCATCGGACCAACAGTACACTCGTACTGCGATACGCGAGTGACAATTGAGGTCTATGCGTGAGTACATGCTTGCCCCGCTGGAGCTTGGATTCCTTCGTAGCGCGAGAGAAACACGTCAGAGTGGGGCAGGGATGGCCGTCGGGTTGAGTCGGGGTCAACTCGCATGCACTGCAGAGGCATAGCGCAGCACAGTCAGAACAGACAGTGTTTATCACCGGACGTGCGTCATACAGGCGAGTTGCGCGCGCAGTGCGGTGGGACTGGGCGCGAAGACACAGTCTAACACACGACAGGTGGCTCCCCTGATCTGTGCCCTGCTGTCGGATGATGGGACAGCTTCTCAGGCCTCTCCGCGCTTACCTGAACGTCCGATAGCTGGCGGGGTCAATTCCTGCTCTTCGCAGCAGCTCTGCTGCATCTGACACGATGGTGTCGAACGCTATCTGGCGAGTGGCCCGGTCGGTTGTCTCGTCGGTATCCAGCATGTAGTCAGCCTGCCGTTCGATCGCATGTCGTGGTGCGTTGTTGGCAACTGCCCAGACCGCCACCTGGATGGCGTGGATGTCATCTTCTACCGGAGAGACGAAGCCACACAACCGAGCCAGACGAACGTTTGGTGGTGGGGTCGGTAGCATCTCATCGTCAGCGGTTGGTGCGCGCAAGTTGATGTTCGTGCACGCGGTCGGTATGCGCAACCGGGCCACCGATTGGGCAGATAGGTTGACTGGCACCCATCCGAGCGTGGTCATACCCTGGCGACGAGGTACCTGCGCCCAGAATTGAGTGCCCGGAGCGATAGTCACGAAGCTGGGACCACCTGGATTGCGACCGATCACCGCATCCACGCCCAGCTCGCCGGTGCCGTAAAACTCAGCCCATATGGTGCCTTCGTCCAGTGCTTGCAACAGGTCAACGGTCGCAGCGACGCTTCTCGAATGCATGCCCAGTAACAGCACGGCCACCGCGACGACGAGAATCGGTATCTTCTGCATCCGGATCATACAGATACCTCCTCCATACGCTGTTTAGCTCTGCTATATCGTATCTCGACAAGCCGTTGTAAGCGTGTATACGTGTGTAAATCTGCGTTTCTTCCAGGTTGAAATTACGGTGCAGGGCGCATACAGAGTTGGCGCCTGGCGTACTTACAGCTACAGGCGTGTTTCCGACAAATGCCCACCAATTCGGGCTCCTGACGCAGTCAGCCTCACACTTGTAGAGACGTTTGTGTACAGATACCAGTTCACATATCTACATGGCGTTTGTCACTTCGCAGTCTGGTGTTGTAATTTTGCGTGATTGCAGGTAACATATGTATACGGCACATAGCGTGCCACAGCGTCAGTTATGCCTGCCAATCAATCACCATGGCGGTGTCAATCCTGCACACCGTCAAATAGGAGTGGAAAAGTATGTCAGCTGCCCAGCTAGCCCTTTTGGGCGGTCCCAAGGCCGTAACCAAGGACCCAGGCGATATGTTCACCTGGCCGATCATCACCCAGGAAGACGAGGATGCAGTGCTCGAGGTCTTGCGCCGGGGAGCCATGTCCGGCACCGACGTAACCCACAAATTCGAAGAGGACTTCAGGGTATGGCATGATGCCAAATACGCCCTGGGCTTGAGCAGCGGCACCGCTGCAATCCAGTCTGCCATGTGGGCCTGTGGAGTCGGCCTGGGATCAGAGATCATCGCACCGAGCCTGACCTACTGGGCCTCAGCCCTTCAGGCCTTCAGCCTCCAGGCGACCATAGTATTTGCCGAGGTAGACCCTACCACACTGTGTCTGGATCCGAACGATATCGAGCACCGCATAACCGAGCGCACTAAGGCGATTGTGCCAGTGCACTACTGCGGGTATCCGGCAGAAATGGATGCGATCATGGAGATCGCTCGCAAACACAATCTCAAGGTCATCGAGGACGTCTCACACGCGCACGGAGCTCTGTACAAGGGGCGCCTATGCGGCACGATCGGTGATGTCGGTGCCTTCTCGGTCATGTCAGGCAAGTCGCTGGCCGTTGGCGAGGGTGGCATGCTGATCACAGACGATCGCAACATCTGGGAGCGGGCGATGGCATGGGGACACTATGAGCGCACACGCGGCACAGTCTGGACCGGCGATCTGAAGGAACAGTACATCACGGACCCGGAGCTGACGCCATTTGTCGGCCTGCCATGGGGCGGCTACAAGTACCGCATGCACCAGCTATCCTCGGCATGTGGCAGAGTGCAGCTCAAGCACTACAAAGCGCGCATGGAAGAGATCCAGAAGGCCATGAACTACTTCTGGGACCAGTTGCAGGGCGTCCCGGGTGTGAAGGAACACAGACCAGCCAAGGATTCCGGCTCCACCATGGGCGGCTGGTATGCGTCTCACGGACTCTATGAGCCCGACGAGTTGGGTGGCCTTGATGTGCGAGTCTTCTGCAAGGCCGTCACAGCAGAAGGCTGCGGGATAAGCCCCGGTGCCAATGCACCCCTACATGTGCACCCACTGCTCAACGACGCCGATATCTACGGCCACGGGAAGCCGACCCGCATCGCCAACTCTGACCGAGATCTGCGACAACGCGAGGGCAGCCTGCCGGTGACCGAGAAAATGCCTTCACGCTGCTACGGAATACCGTGGTTCAAGCACTATCGTCCGGAGATCATCGACGAGTACGCTCAGGCATTCAAGAAGGTAGCAGAGAACGCCGACCAGCTGAAGGATGTGGAGCCCTAAGCGGCACCTACACTTCAGCCACTGAACAAGTCACGATGTGTGCAAGTCGCGACGTGGCGTATCAGGATGCATCTGACACAGCATACGTTTGACGACTGACACATTTGCAGAAGCTGAAAAACACGAGAGCGGTGAGACCTCGCTGAAGTCTCACCGCTCTTTGCGTTTCCATCAGTTGTCTTAGGGCGGCTCTATCTAGTCTCGGGATGACTGCTTTGGCAGCACCGGGATTATCGTGTGCGGAGACTGCTGCCCCGAGGGCGTAACGGCATAGACGTGGATCTCATACCGCAACTGCCTTTTCGAGGTGAAGAAGGCTCGGGGCGTTGCGACCAGCAGCGAAAAACCACCATTCGAATTCACATAGTGTCTGTGGCCGGGTATCGGGCGGTACTTGATAGTGGGATCTTCCAGATCATATACCTGTGTGTATATGACTATCAGAGACTCTTTTGCTGCTTTGCCCACTACGAGCACCGACGGACCGACCTCTGCGTTGGGTTTGGGACTGCTCACGACCGGCGCGGCGCCGGGGGCAGGCAGCCCGTCAGAAGCGGCGCTTCCATTCGCCAGGCTGATGGCAGAGAACGCCGTCACTGTGAAGCAAGCTATCACCACTGCTAATGTAGACCTTCTGTTCATAGTTTTGCTCCCTCTATGCGCTTATTGCTGTCTGCAATTAAGGCCAGGGCGGTCAATTGCAGGTCAATTTCAGTCAGTCTACCCATGACATTCGAGAAGTACACCTTCATGGTGAGACCTGTTGGCAAGAGGCATGGGAAGCGCTGCTGTTGCGTTGTTCTGGTAGCCTGAATGCTACGGGCGCTGGCCTATGACGCTCACTTCAGTCTCGGGGCCTTTCTGGCCGTCCTGTCGTGCCACGTAGGCACGCACGCGATAGCCTACAGGAGTGTCAGTCTCGCCAAAAGATACTCTGGGCAGGGCAATGCGCACGCTGAAGCTGCCGTCGGGTTCTGTCTGGCGCCGCGCACCGGGCACATTTTTGAGCTCCTCACCTGTGTCGGCGCGGAAAGGTGCTGTGTATATCACTACCAGCACCCCCGGTTGAGCTCTGCCGGACACGACCACGCTAGGCCCGACGACTTCACCATCACGCGGTGTCAGCAGAGTGACGGTGTTCGAGCCGCCCGCTATGATGCCCGATGACTGGCCGGTGGCTGCTGCGCCCATAATCTCGGCCAACTGGCCGCCTGCCTCGGCTCGGAAGTAGCTGCCCCCGCCAACCTGTGCTGCTTTTTGCAGGTACTGTTCGGCAGTCGAACCGGCGCTAATGTCAAAGCCTACGGTGCTCATAGTTATCTGCATTTGGCTGTTGGCCACGGCCTCGCGGGCGGTTTGTATGGCCTGATCGGTGGTCTCACCGGGCGTTCCCAGTACGATCTCTTCCTGCGACCAGTCGTAGTTTGACCAATCTTGCTCAGCTTGAACCCACACTGGGGCGAGGAGACCGGATAGGGCGACAACCAACGCCACTGTGCAGAAGATGGTACCATGCTTGGTTACGGTCATCGTGCACCTCCTGATACTCCGATGTTCGGCAGTGTGGGCAGCAGGTCGATATCGCGGCTATGTATGAACATAGGGCGAAACTCTCCGCTGGCCTCGTCAGGACCCTTACTGCCGCGTTCTCTGCAGTTATCTTCTCCATCAGCCAGGAGTATCAGGCGGCCGGTATGACCACGCCCCTTTGTGACCAGATAGTCAACGGCCTTGGCGATGCCATACGTGAGCGGGGTATCTCCGCTTGCGCTGAGACGGTCGGCCGCGGCCTGCAGCTTTCCGGCCTCCATCGTGAACTGGCAGACTACTGAAGCATTGCACGCGCCAAAACGCACCAGCGCCCACTCGGTTTTGCCGTCGTTAGTGGCTGCTACTGATTGCTTGACCGCAGCTATGGCCTCTCGTATTTTCGAGCCGCCCATGCTGCCGGAACAGTCCACCAGGAAGCAGATGGACAGCTCAGGCTCTTCGGGGCCCAGGGTACCGTTCCAGACAGCTTCGATGCCATAAGGCGATTTATCGCTCCGGTCAGCGAACTCCAGTTTCAGCTCTGCCACCAGCGGCTCGGCGTCACTGATATCGACCTCGACCGGTATTTTGAGGCTAGCCTGCCCCGCCAGTCCACCCCAAACTTTGGCCTTGGTTCCTTCTTGCTTGCTCCACCCGATCCATTGCCCCCAGGTCTGGGGTTCAGCAGGTGGACATGGCACCCACTCGCCGGTTGGCTCCCAGGCTGTGATTCCATCTGGACCAGTCACGACCACCGGGTCTCCCTTTTTGTCCACAATAGCGACATGCACCAGAAGATCCTTGATGTCGGGAAAACCCGGCCAGGTGTGCGCACGGATGCTCTCATCGTAGCCACCGGGCCCTTCGTCCAGATCCCAGTCGGGCACTGTGTAGGTGGTTGGAGCGGCCACCAGGCCGTTTATCCGGGACGCGATGCTACTGATGACCGTGGGGCGTGCACTGTCCCAGGCATCAGCAAATGCCTTGAAGATGCGGACATCGTTTATGGTGTACGTGATAGTGATGTTTCCGGTGGTCTCACCCCGGGCTCGATCCGGCTTTTCCCACTCCACCTTATCAATCACTATTGGTTCCATCAGCGATTTGTACTCTTTTTTGGTTGGGGGAGGTCCCTTGACCGCCAGATACATGCTCCCTGATGCCCAGATGCCCGAGAATGTGTCTGTGTTTTGCACGTCCACGAATGCCTGAGAGATGATGCGCATGTTTTCGGCGCTGCTGGGCAGGCCGACTTCGAATGCCGGAGGTGTTTTCAGCTCTCGCACTGGAACTCCGTGCTCGTTAATCTTGGTCTCATACTCTCCCAGATATTTTGGCGGGTTATCTTTGAAACGGCCCGTCGTCCAGCCGGGGGGATACGTTTGGGCGTACGCGGCGTTGATCAGTCTTGCCGGTACCATCGCAGGGTTTGTCACATAATTGGTCAACGGGCCAGTACCGGCCCATTTGTTGAAGACGTGAGCACACTCGAACATCTCCAGATGTTTGTGCCGAATCTCATCATCCTTATAGTAGCCGCCAAAGCGGTTCACTAGCGGGTGGATGATGCAGTCGGTCTGCCAGTGGGTAAGCCACCCCAGCACGAACGCTCGCTCCTGATCGTTTGCCGCCAGGCTGTACATGTTGTTGATCAGTTTACCGCTGCGTTCATAGTGGGCTTCTTCTCCCGGAGCGGCACGTCCCATCGCCAGTTGCCCCCAGTACACGGTCAGGGCGATGTCGGGTCCGACTGCACCGGCAAGGTACGCTTCAAGATTCGGGTCTACGATGGCGCGCACTGCCGGTGATGCCTGGTCCAGGGCGGCCAGAGCGAAGTAGACGTGTGCCGGCCCCTGACTGCTCCAGGCGGCCCCGACGGTCGCGAGGAGTAAGACGCCGAGCACAACGGGTAACAGTCTGCGAGTTGGTGTCACTTTTTCCATGTGGTCTCCTTCAGTCGTGATTGTACTATTGTCTCTGCACCGCATAGGGAAGGTGCGCCCTCATGCGGTGACGTGTGACTTGTGAGCATAGGCATAGTATGCACCTTTCTCTGTGATCTATCCAACTCTTTGCTCTCTTCGGGCGGGGTGTTTTGTGATGACGTTCAACACTGGCTCAAATCACAGGTCGAAATACAGCGCCATGTAGCGTCACTTAGTGTCATACAGTGTCATACAGTGTCATGCAGTGTCATGCAGTGTCATACAGTGTCATGCAGTGTCATACAGTGTCATGCAGCGTCATACAGTGTCATGCAGCGTCATGCAGCGTCATACAGTGTCATATGCTATTCGTGGCTACCTGATCAGTTCCTGCATGGCATGCTCAAGTGTGGCAGCGCAGTCCGGGTTGCGAAAAGCGCCGGATTGTTGCACAATAGCGCGGGGACGCCGGTTGGACGTTCCATTGATGGAAGCATAGTGCTGCAGCTATCAGTGCAAGAGGGAGCACGCGTGAACAGCCAGCAGCCGTTCACAGTGTCAGTAGTCATACCGGTGTACGATGAGCAAGAATGCATTGCCATTCTGTACGAGCGCCTGAAAAGTGCGCTCCAGTCTGTGGATGCGCAGCATGAAATAATCTTCGTCAACGACGGCAGCCACGATAGCTCACTCGAAATGCTGCAGGCTCTGCACGAAAAGGATGCAGCCGTTGTTGTGGTAGATCTGTCGCGCAACTTTGGCCACCAGCCCGCCATATCTGCAGGCCTCGCCCAGGCTTCGGGAGACTGTGTAGTCATCATGGACGCGGACTTGCAGGATCCACCTGAGACGATCCCGGAGTTAGTATCACAGTGGCGCAAGGGCAAGCAGGTGGTAGTGGCGTACCGTCGCAGCCGCAAGGAGAGCTTCCTACGGAGGAAGCTGTTTGCGCTTTTCTACTGGCTACTGGGCACGGTCAGCGACTATCCCATCCCTCTGGAGGCCGGCGTCTTCGGCCTGATTGACCGGCAGGTAGCTGACCAGTTGCGCAACCTTTCTGAACACAACCGTTTCCTGCCCGGCTTGCGTGCCTGGGTGGGCTTTTCGCAGGCGATAGTGCCCTATGACCGCGATGAACGTGTCGCTGGACGCCCTAAGCAGAGCCTGATAAGACTGACGCGATATGCTCTGGATGCCATTTTCAGCTTCAGCTACAAGCCACTGCGTCTGAGCCTGGCGGCGGGTCTGATGATAAGCGGACTGTCATTTCTGTACGCAGTGGTGCTGGTCGGTAAACGTCTGCTGGGGATTGACGTAGTGAAGGGCTTCACTACCCCGACAGTGGCGATACTGTTTCTCGGTGGTGTACAGCTAATCAGTATCGGCATCCTGGGGGAGTACATCGGCAGGGTGTACGACGAGGTCAAAGCACGCCCTCTGTATATCATCTCTGAAGTGCTGCGACGTGGCCGTGACGGCGATGAGCAGCATGGTAAATCCGTGTGAGATTAGCACGGCGCTTTGACCACCGTGGTGATGCCTGCTATAATCTTCGCGCCAGATTCATCTGCTGACACCAAATACGATTGAGCGCTACAGGCTCCAAATGGTCCCCGCCTTTGAGCGTTGCGTGCTGCCCCTTTCTCTGAAAACTAGGCGAACGCTAAGGCTATTGTGGAGGAACTTACTGACATGATGGATATCAAAGCAATACAGGCAATCCTGCCTCATCGCTACCCGTTCCTATTGGTCGATCGAGTGCTGGAAGTAGTGCCCGGAGAGCGTGCGGTGGCCATCAAGAACGTGAGCTTCAACGAACCGCAGTTTACCGGCCATTGGCCAGGTGACCCGGTCATGCCCGGGGTACTCATTCTGGAGGCGATGGCACAGACGGGGGGAGTCATGCTCCTGTCTCACTCTGATGATATCGGCAGCAACGCTCTTTTTGCCGGGCTGGACAACGTCAGGTTCCGCCGTCAGGTAATCCCCGGCGATCAACTGCGTTTTGAAGCGACACTTTTGCGCCGCAAAGGCAACATAGGCAAGGCTCATGTGGTGGCGACCGTGGATGGAGAGATCGCTGTT
The DNA here is from genome assembly GCA_012518355.1 of candidate division WS1 bacterium. Classification (GTDB taxonomy): domain Bacteria; phylum Armatimonadota; class Zipacnadia; order Zipacnadales; family UBA11051; genus UBA11051. The sequence goes on from JAAYSP010000173.1 coordinate 8,322, forward strand.
GAGGGCGATTTTATGTTTGCCGTGGCCAACCGTGAATAGTAGTCATGAAATCAGGTAGGGCAGAAGGCAGATGAGAGTTCACCCCACGGCAATAATTGACCCCCAAGCAAGGCTCGGGGCAGACGTTGAGGTCAAGGCATTCACGATCATCGAGGCAGGTGTGCAGATAGGTGATGATTGTGTGCTGGGGCCACATGCTGTGATTCGCAGCGGCACAATTCTTGGTGCGGGCACCCAGGTGCACACCGGAGCGATTCTTGGAGAGCCGCCTCAGGATGCCAAGTACGCCGGTGAGCCGACACTGCTTACGGTCGGCGAAAAGAACGTCATACGCGAGTATGTCACGATCCACCGTGCCACTGGCGAAGAGGCTACTACCTCGATCGGCAACGGCAATATGTTGATGGCCTACTCTCATGTCGGGCACAACTGCGAAATCGGAAATGGCACCATGATCGCCAATTCTGTGGGCCTCAGTGGCCACTGTGTCATAGAGGATTTCGCTGTCATAGGTGGCCTGGTAGGGATTCACCAGTTCGTGACAGTGGGCACGATGGCGATGGTCGGTGGCATGTCGAGAGTCGTGCGAGATGTGCCGCCATATCTGACCGCAGAAGGCAATCCGACCAAGATGCGGGGCGTGAATGTCCGAGGCCTTGCACGCCACGGGGTGTCAGAAGCAGATCGAGCCGAGCTGAAAAAGGCTTATCGGCTTTTGTATCGATCTGAGTACAACATAAGTGGTGCGCTTGAAGTGATCGAGCGAGATCTGCGCGCTACGGCAGAGATCACCTATCTGGCAGAGTTTCTCCGCCGCATGGATGCCGGTTATGTAGGTCGGCAGCGTAACCCGCACTGAGAGACGAAGTTCGAGTGATGGTGCCTCGGTGAAAGCCACTCCGGAAATCTTCATCGTGGTAGGGGAGCCGTCGGGTGACCTGCATGCCTCACTGCTGGTGGAGGAGCTGCAGGCCCGTCGAGAGGTCAGCATAAGTGCGGTCGGCGGCCCCAGGCTGAAGGCGGTTGGAGCAGATATCGTGGTGGATGCCGGTGACTGGGGCGCAATCGGTGTGGCTGATGTGTTGCGCCGTGTGCCAGCATACTATGCGGCGATGCGCAAGATTGTGCGGCGACTTGTGGCGCGGCCGCCAGACTTGCTGCTACTGGTAGATTTCAGTGCGTTCAACATGAGACTGTTACGGCGATTGGGCCCCGAGCGCAGGCCCAGATGTCTGTACTTTTTCCCTCCCGCTTCGTGGCGTCGCAAGGAGGGAGACTGGTCTTCGCTGGCCAGGCTCACCGACTGTGTAGCTACCCCGTTCGCATGGTCAGAGCAGATACTCCGCAAGCATGGGGTGAACGCCCACTTCGTCGGTCACCCTGTGATTGACCGCGTGCGGCCGGCTGAAGATGTCGCGGAGCTCAGGCGTGAACTGGGTGTTCCCGAGGATGTTCTGTGTGTGGGCCTCCTGCCCGGGTCGCGGCGTGTGGAGCGTCGTTTGCTGGGACCGGTCATGTTGCAGGCGGCGGAACTGCTTGCCGACAGGCATAGGAGCCTGCACGTACTGTTCTCCCCACCGCCAACCACTGCGGGGGGCAGGGATGAACGGCTCAACCTGCAGCGCCTGGAAGGGCGACTGACTGTGGTGGAAGACAGTACCAAAATCATGCAGGCGGCGGATTTCATCATCACCGCATTTGGTACGGCAACACTTGAAGCTGCAGCCGCCCTGTGCCCGATGATTTCGCTGTATCGTGGCACTCCCGCGATGTGGCTCCAGTGGCACCTGGCTCGCCCGGACACGCCGTATTATGCGATGCCCAACATAATCGCAAACGACCTGATCGTGCCGGAGCTGATACAGCCCCGGGACACCGATGCAGCAGGACTGGTCCGAGCCGCCGCGCCACTGATTGAGGATAAAGCGGCGCGCAGGCGGATGATAGAGGCTTTGAGCACAGTCCGTGATGCGCTAGGCCCCCCAGGTGCGTTGAAGCGGACGGCGGAACTGGTTCTGGCGACCATGCAACCGTGCGAGCCCGGACAAGTCAGAGCACCTGGTGACGGTCAGTGCTCAAACTCGAATTGAGAAGGCCAATAGGTGATGGCGGCTAAATCAGCACTCTGGCGACTGCGCGAATTTGCCCGGCCTATCCGACTGGCGCTGGCAACTGCTTTGGCGCTTTCGGGCCTGGCTGCATATCTGGAAATTCAGGCAGTCTGGAAAACCAGTGGCGTGTTCGAGCCACTGTTCAAGAGCATCAGCTCAGCGGCTACGGAGGCAGAAAAGCAAACCCAGTTGGGCGAACTGCACTCCGCAGCCGTGGTTTTGTTGCTCTGGATAGTCAGTGCTGCCGTATGTGAGGCCATCGCTTCCTATTTGGGGCAGTGGATTGGCCAGAAGATCCTGTTTGATTTGAGGACACGCCTGTTTGATAAGCTGCAGAGTCTGTCACTGAGCTATTTCGACCGGCATCGAGCAGGCGACCTGATTTCCCGCATAAACAACGACACGGCCATCATCCAGACCTCGGTGGGCGAGCAACTGACGCGGATGGTCGTGGCTCCGCTTGCGACAGTGTTCGCAGTCGGCCGTATGTTTTGGACCTCCTGGCGTCTGACTATCGCCATCGGTCTTGCAATTCCCATCATCGCGAGCATGACACTGTTTATCGGCCGCTGCATGCGACGCTACAGCTTGAGGGTACAGGAAAAGCTAGGCGACCTGACCTCGGTGACTGAAGAAAATCTCCACGCCATACGGGTTGTGAAGGTTTTCGGCCTGGAAGAACAGTTGAGTGGACGGTACGCCGATGAAAATCAGGGCGTCTTTCGGGGCCAGATGAAGGCGGCATTGCTGCGCGCTCTCACCACTCCATTTGTCACGATTTTCATCGGACTGGCTCTCGCCTTCACCCTCGTGTTTGGTGGTTATGAGCTGGCGGCAGGGCGCGTAGCCAACGGTGCGGGCGGATTGATGGCCTTCATCTTGCTGATGCAGGCCGCTGGTGCGCAAGTAAATCGTATTTCGCGACTGCACCTGAGCATTCAGCAAGCCGAGGCAGCGGCCAGGAGGATATATGAAATCCTGGCTGAGATGCCTGATATTGCCGAACCCGATGATGCTATCGAGCTGGATGATGTCCGTGGTGATATCACCTTCGATGGGGTGCAGTTCAGTTACAACGCCGAACGAAGAGTCCTCGAGGACTTCGATCTGCACATCCCGACAGGGCAGAAGGTGGCGATAGTCGGGCCTTCAGGTGCGGGCAAGACCACTGTGGCAAATCTCGTGCCTCGCCTGTATGATGTTGACGAGGGTGCAGTCAGGATTGACGGGGTGGATATCAGGAGGCTGCGCAACCGCTTCCTGAAATCGCTGATGGGGATTGTGCCTCAGGAGACCGCGCTTTTCAGTGCCACCATCGGCCAGAACATCGCGTTTGGAAAGCCTGACGCTACTGCGGAAGAGATCGTCACCGCTGCCAAAGCGGCCCATGCACATGAGTTCATAAGTGCACTGCCCATGGGATACGATACAGAAATCGGAGAGCGGGGTGTGATGCTTTCCGGAGGGCAAAGGCAGCGAGTGGCCATCGCTCGCGCGCTGCTCAGAGCCCCACGCATCATCATCCTGGATGAGGCGACCTCATCTCTCGACAGTGAAACCGAGGCGGCGATTCACAGCGCTTTGCAGACGCTGCTTGAGGATCGTACGGCCATCATTATCGCCCATCGCCTGTCAACCATAATCAACGCGGATCGAATTGTGGTCGTGGACAAGGGGCGGATAGTGGAGCAGGGAACGCATCAGGAACTGATCGCGGCCAATGGACTGTATCGGCGTCTGTATGAGACCAAAGAATTGTTTGAGCAGGACACGAATTCCGCACAGTAGCGACCCTGACATTGCGGATGGTAAGCTGATTGATATGTCGACACACAAAACTGATATGCCGACCCACAAAAGAAAGATACGCCCATATAAGACATGGCTGTACAATCTGTTGCTCGCTCTGGTTTCCCCGGTGCTGCTGTTATGGCTGGGCTGGCGGATGCTGGTCCAGCGTAAGTCGTCTGACGGGCTCAGTGAACGCTTCGGTGTCTTGCCTCAAGAGCTGGTCAAACGGTGCCAGACTGATGACCCGGTAGTGTGGTTTCACGCCGCCTCAGTTGGTGAGGTTGCCGCCGCGGAGCCGATAATCGCTGCTTTTCGCCGTCATGAGCCCCTCGCTCAGATTATCCTCAGTACGATAACGCCAACCGGACGGGCACGAGCTCAAAAGATCGAAGGCCACATAGATGGGTTGATGTACTTTCCGTTCGACTTGCCGTTTGCAGTCCACCGTGTCTTCTCGCTCCTGCAGCCTCAACTGTTCGTCATGGTTGAGACTGAACTATGGCCCAACACGCTGGCAGAGGCGGCGCATCGGGGCACCAGGGTGGCCATGGTCAATGCACGCCTCTCCGGCCGTTCGTGGACACATGGACGGTTGCTTCGCGGTCTGTATCGGTGGATGCTGGGCAACGTATCTGTAATCTGCGCTCAATCCGAGGCTGATGCGGAGCGTTTTGTCCATTTAGGTGCACCGGCTGAGCGTCTGCAGATCGCGGGCAACTCAAAATTTGACCAGAATTTCCCGGTTGCAGATGCCGCGCAGGCCGACAAATGGCGACACAGCTTCGGCTTTGCTCTGACTGACCGGGTGTTGCTAGCCGGTAGTACTCATCCGGGTGAGGAAGAGCCGCTTTTGCACCTGTTTCAGCAGTTGCGCACCGAATTTGATGATGTACAGTTGATCATCGCCCCGCGCCATCCCGAACGTGCAGATGCTGTGGAGGCGCTAATTCGGCAGTGTGGGTATGAAGTGACGCGACGCACTCATGTTCTGGCCGGAGAGGTAGAGCCGGTCGGGACGGGTGGGCAGTCAGCGGTGGCTCATGTGGGCTTGCTAGACACCATAGGCGAGTTGGCTTCACTGTTTTCCGCTGCGGATGTCGTGTTCATGGGCGGAAGCCTCGTCAGCATTGGTGGGCATGATCTGCTGCAACCGCTGGCGGCAGGCAAACCCGTCATCGTCGGCCCCTTCATGCACAAGACCAGGGATATCATGGATCTGGCACTGCGGGAGAAGGTAGTGTTCCAGGTGCGGGATCTGGATGAGCTACACGTGATGGCAGTCGAGTTGCTTGCCGAAGCAGATGAGAGGGAGCGGTTGGCGGTCGAGGGGCCGGCTATGATTGCCAGGTACCGTGGTGCGTCTGAAGCCTGCGCTCGTGCCCTGGAGGAGCTGCTAAACGACAGCCCTACTGGTGAGCAGTGAGCATGGGGGCGGGCCGTGGCTTCTGCCTGGAGAGCTGGTGGCGCTCAGTAGTTGTCGGCGCAACTCCGTGGGCACGGTTGTGGCGTCCTGTACTGTGGATACTCTCACTGCCGTGGGCCGCGGTGGTGCGCACAAGTCATCTTCTCTACCGATGGAGGTTGCTACACTCCCGGGAGGCACAGCTGCCGATCGTCAGTGTGGGCAACATATCAGTCGGCGGCACCGGCAAGACCACAGTGTGCATGTATATCGCTGCACGACTGCTGGAGATGGATGTGAAGCCCGCTATTGTCCTTCGGGGGCACAGACGCAAGAGCACCGGGGCACTTCTGGTTTCGGATGGAGAAAAGCCCCTGGTTGATGCCGCATTGGCAGGCGATGAGGCGTGGCTGCTTGCTCAACAGTTGCCGCGATGTCCTGTGGCAGTGGCTACCAGTCGAGAACAGGCCATCAGTATGATTGCGGAGCGGACCGCAGCGCAGGTGGTGCTGCTAGACGACGGCTTTCAGTACTATCGGCTGGCTCGTCAGGTGGACCTGGTGCTGCTGGATGCCTTCTCGCATGGTGGAAGCGACAGGCTGATGCCTGCAGGCCAGTTGCGCGAGCCGTATTCTCATCTGGTCAGAGCTACCGACATCTGGATTACTCACGCAGATCTGGCTTGCCCTGAACGCCGGGCCGCCCTGGAGCGGCTTGTGAGCCACTACGGGCGCTCTCTGGTGCTAGTCGAGCATGCTATCGACCGGATTGTGACACTGCAAGGGGAGACCGTAGATCCCCAGTGTCTCATCGAACGCCGCACAGTGGCCGTGGCGGGGCTGGGCAATCCAGAGTCGTTTTTCGCCATGCTGGAGCGCGATCTGGGCCATGCGCCGATAGCCATCGCGTTCCCTGACCATCACCACTATGAGCAGCAGGACTGGGTGCGGGTTGAGGAGGCAGTGGCCGGTGATCCGAGCGTTGTGGTTGTCACTACTCCCAAAGACGCGGTGAAACTGCCAGCCCCGCCGCCCGGGCTCGATGTGTTCGTAGTGCATCCCCGGATTCAGGTGTGTAGCGGGCAGGCGTACGTAGACGAGATGTTGCAGCGGATACAGAGTGCAATCGTAGATCGAAACAGACCATCTGGATAGCGAACGCCGACATGAACTCGCAACCTTACGGCTTTACAGTACGAGGGCTCAGGCATGTACTTACCAGTTGGATAGTGCGAGCGGCCGCTTGGACGGTGCGGCGAATGCCCGCCTCGCGGGTGCCCCACCTGAGTCGTTTTCTGGCTGGCCTGTTGCGCCTGGCAACCGGCAAGCGGCAGGTGATTGCCCGGGAAAACATCCGTGCCGCTCTGGGTGATCAACTGTCGGAGGCTGAAGTCCGCCACATATGCCGTCAGTCCATGCGCAACCTCGTCGAGTCCATGCTGTATCTGTTGCGGCTTCCAGTCACTACGGCCGAGCAACTCGAGCAGATGGTGGCATTTAGTGGCGTCGAACACCTGGAGCGTGCCCTGGCTGCTGGCAAAGGTGTTCTGATAGTGACCGCTCACTTCGGCAATTGGGAGCTGTTGGGCGCGCGTATAGTGGTGGCGGGATATCCGCTGCAGGCCGTAGCTCGCGATGCCGCTCACACGGCCACAGCGTCGGTGATCAACTCTGCGCGGCAGAGTGTGGGGGGCGGCTGTGGAGTGGTGTCTCGCGATGACGTACGGGGGATGCTCCGGGTGCTGCGAAAAAACGGTGTGCTGCTCATCCTGCCGGATCAGCACGTGGCAGAAGGCGGCATTGTGGCCGACTTTCTGGGACGTCCGGCGATGACTGCGACCGGTCCGGCTAACCTGGCGGTTCGGACCGGGTGTGCCGTGCTACCTGCCTTTTGTGTGGTGCATGCAGACGGGACCATGAGTGCCGAGATCCTGCCACCACTGCCTGTAGAAAACAGTGGCGACCGAGATCGTGATATCGCGGTCAACACTCAGATGATAAACGACGTCATAGCCGAGCAGATTCGAGCGCATCCTGACCAGTGGCTGTGGTTCCATCGGCGATGGAAGAACGTTCAGTAGTGCATCTACCCGGGCAAGTCCCGCGTGCACTGCTGCTGGTACAGCCTCTGAGGAGGCGGATTGCCGTGGATGTGTGCGAGCCTCCGGGGGTGTGAGGCCGCGGATGATGGCAGAGAGTTACGGAAAGCCAGCTTTCTGCCTCGGATCAGCTTGCTCTCTCCGCTGTTGGTCGTGGTTGCTCTTTTATGGTGGGTTGTTGAGAAGCTCATATGCTGACACTATTTCACGCGGATGCTGTCTGATACAGCCTCTGAGTTGAGCATCTGTTTGTAGGTTTCGCTGCAATGCAGGGGCGTGACAAGTTGTGTTGTGTCGCAGAGTTATGGCCGTTTCGTTGCGGTACAGAAACGTCATAGGTCGGTTGTGCGGCTGTGCGGTCATGACGCCAGTGCCAGGCTGTAGGGGGAGGGTTATGCCATAGGTGCACTCGAAGTCTTACTGTGGTATCATACTTCAGCGCGCAGTGCGCGGCAGTTGGACCATCAAGGCGGGGCACATACTACGCGGGCATGCTAACCGTTAGCCGTCCGCACAGAAAACATCTGCCAGTATCGTGAGCAGATACGCTGTGAGCAGACGCGACACCTACTACGTGATGTTTGTGGCAGTGGCGGTGCTTGTCGTCGCCCGCCTACTGACGCCAGACTCGGATGGCTATGGCACCCATCGTCTTTTGATGATGCCGCCATGCTTGTTTCGAGCAGCTACACATCTGCCGTGCCCGCTATGCGGCCTGACTACGGCGTTCGTTCGCATGGCTCATGGCGATGCAGTGGGGGCGTTTGAAGCGCATCTGCTGGGGCCAGGGCTTTTTGCTGCAACGGTCCTGGTGGCTATGTCGAGTTTGCTGGCAATAGTCTCGAATTGGATGGTGCCGCGGCGAATACTGGCTGCGTTGTACAGTTCGCAACTGGCCTACTGGCTGTTGGTGATGGTGCTGATCGCCTGGCCTGCCAACATCTACTTACACATCGTGCGAAACTGATGAAACCGACAAATTCTCTGTCTTCAAAATCAAAACGTTCGTCCACAAAGCATCCTCCCCGGCGTCGTGCAAGATTCCTGACGGCGGCAATTACCCTCGTGAGTGATGGTGTCATGAGGCTGTTCCGCCGGCTGTTCGGTTCTTCATCCGTGCGGCGTGCATTCGTATTGACGGCGGTGTTGGCCATCGCGGCTGCATTGACAGTGGGGCCATGGTATTGGCGAGGTCATCAACAAAGCACAGGCAGGATGCTTTCTGGTGCTGCAGCCGGGCATCAATCATCGTCCCAGGCTGGAGATCCGTCGGAAGAGGTGGCCCGCTTCGAAACGTTTCAGTTTGCGATACCGGCAGGCTGGGAGCGTGTCTCTGAACAGGAAGACGGTGACGATGGCGTGCTGTTGTACCTGCGCGGACCGTTGGTGGAAAACCAGCACCTCGTGGTGGCCGTGCAGTGGCATCTGATGCCCGAAGTAACAGATCTCCACAGTCTGGTGGAAAGCTACAGGAACAGGCTGGGGGTGACAGCTTTTCCGCTGGAGCGCGAGATCAGCCTGTGTGGGCGGCCTGCGCAGGCCGCTGGCCTGACAAATGATGAAGGCGACAATCTTCTGGTATTCTGCCTGAACGAACAGGAAGCATTCGTGATAGTTATGGTAGCTCCTGCTAACACTATGGCCCAGCATTTGGACCTGTTTCATGGGGTGCTCGGCGGCCTACAATTTTTCGAATAGTGATACGTGTTCTACTCAATCGCCCCAAGTCAGCGAAGGCTTGTCTTTGCCTGACTGTACAGGTATAATCCGACGTGTTGAATTCAACTCATGACGATAACCGACCACAAGGATCAGCGACGGCCTGCATCACAGTGGCGGCCGTCTAAGAATGGAGCCAGGTGAGTGGACGAAATCCCGGTACTAAAGTTTGGAGGTTTGACACTTCAGGGACTACGTCGTTTTGGGCCTGACGAAGAGCGACTGCTGGAAAACTGTCGCCAGCAGGAAACGCTCAACGAGATCTACCGCCTTCTGGCGGAGCGACGCAACATCGCACGTGCCCAGAGATTGCACCAGATTGCTCGCCAGTTCATCACACCGATATGTGAGCAGGGTATAACGCCAGTAGTGGTTGTATCGGCGTTTGACTGGGCGACCGATAAACTTAGCCAGTTGGCTGCATGCATCAGCCCCGACCCATCCCCGCGGGAATACGCACGGCTACTTATGTCCGGTGAATTGCGTGCGAACGCTGCCCTGTCCATCACACTGGAAGCGCTGGGGTTTGCCGCCAGATCGCTAACTGGCCGTGAAGCGGGCATCGTCACCGATACGGGGCCGGTTGATGGTGTGATCTGTCGCATCCACAAAGGCCATGTGCTTGAGCTTCTTGAGCGGAAGATCGTGCCGGTGGTAGCAGGTTTCCAGGGTTACTACTATGATTCGAACGAGCAGCGCGATGAGGTGTCAATCCTGGGCCGTGGCGGCAGTAATCTGACTGCAGTTGCGCTTGCCCATGCGTTGAAGCAGCCTGACTGTGTCATGCTAAGCAACGTTGATGGTGTCTATGACAAGGATCCTAACTCGTTTGATGATGCCAAGAAAGTTGACGAGATCACTGCAGAAGAACTGCTCACCTGGGACCCGTTCCCTGATGTCATTCAGCGAGAGGCGGTCGAGTACGCAGTAGAGCACGGAGTCAACATCTGGATACGCAGTGGCTTTGATTCTACACTTCCGGGTACGCTGATTGTGTGCAAGACCTAGTATCAGCGTATCAGCTATTTTTGAGGTTTGGCCGATAACAGGGGAGGGTAGACTACATACGGAAACCCTCCCTCAGACGCACTGAGCGCTGCAGCGGTCCCGGCTGGCCCTGCAAGCGCTCAGTTCTTACTGCCTGTTGATCAGCCTGCCTGTCGTTACACGTGGGCTGAACGCTGTCGGCACTTCGATCATCGTGAATTCTATGTGCCTGGTGGCTTTTCGGTGTGCTTGACCAGATAATCACGTTTTGTTATACTTTGCCGCGCTACAATCCCCGGAACTGCCAGCGTCATGGATACAGTCACCATTCCTGCAGGTGGCGATTTCCATCGGCGCGATGTGTACGGTAGGCCGCAAACACCTTGCGAAAGCTGTTGCCGCCTGGCCAAGCACCCTTTGCAGTGGAGGTTTGCCGCATGATTAGCGTAGAGGGACTGACGAAATACTACGGACCGCACCGCGCTATCCACGACGTATCCTTCCAGGTTGAAAAAGGGGAGATAGTCGCCTTTTTGGGGCCCAATGCCGCTGGCAAGAGCACGACCATGCGTATTCTGACCGGCTTTCTCCCTGCCTCGTCGGGCTCTGTTAACATCGCAGGATTTGACGTCTACTCTCAATCTGTAGAGGCCCGTCGCCACATCGGGTACGTGCCAGAGACCCCTTCACTCTATCCGGACATGCGGGTGAGGCAGTATCTGTCGTTTTGCGGTAAACTCTATGGCCTCTCTTCGTCACAGATTAGAGAAAGCTGCGATAGGGTAGTAGACCTGTGTGGTCTGGCAGAGCGCAGCGACTACATCATCGGCAGACTCTCCATGGGATACCGGCAGCGAGTATGCCTGGGCCAGGCTCTTTTGCACGAGCCTGATGTGCTCATCCTGGATGAACCCACTTTGGGGCTCGACCCCAATCAGATAGTGCAGGTGCGCGAGCTAATTCGAAGCCTGGCCGGCGACCACACAGTTATGCTTTCCACGCATATCCTCCCCGAAGCGCAGGCCGTGTGTGAGCGCGTCATCATCATCAACCACGGCGAGATCGTCGCTGAGGACACTCCCGAGGCTTTGACGGCTCAGTTGCGTCAGGCCCAAACTGTTTTCATCAGAGTGCAAGACAGCAATGCTGAGATATCGCGACAGCTTCGCGACATACCGGGCGTCCTCGCAATTGAGCCGGTGAAGGATGATAAGGGTGCTTACTATGTTAGCACTGAGGTTGGCAGCGACCTGCGCACTCGAATTGCCAAGTTCATAGTAGATCATGGCTGGGGTCTGCTGGAGTTGGGGAGCCGAGAGCTCAGTCTTGAGGACGTATTCCGCCATCTGACCACCGAGGAGAAGGGTGTAGCTTAGCGATGCGCAACACTTTCACCATCGCCGCACGTGAGCTAAGTCACTACTTCGTGTCGCCACTTGCCTATGTGGCCATATTCTTCTTCGTTTTCATCTCCGGTTTCATCTTCACCCTGGCCATCACCACCGGACAGGCGCAGGCCGACATGGGCCCACTATTTCATAGCATGGTTTTTGTCAGCCTGATGCTGGCCCCGGTGCTTACCATGGGATTGATCGCGCAGGAGACCGATTCAGGTTCCATCGAAATGCTGATGACCAAGCCGGTGACCGACACCGAAGTGGCTGTTGGCAAGTTTCTCGGTGCGGTGGCAGTGTATGTGATGATACTCGTGGTCACTTTGGAGTTCCCCATCATGCTCAGCATCTGGGGCAATCCGGACTGGGGTCTGATTGCCGCAGGCTATATCGGACTGCTTGCAACCGGCATCGCATTTATCGCGGTAGGCACGTTTGCCAGTTCCATCACCAACAATCAGATCGCGGCCTGGCTGACGGGCACCGCGATTTTGCTGTTTTTCTGGCTGGTTGGCTGGCTGAGCTACTCTTCCACCAGTTGGATTACCGATGTCGCAGGGCGCCTGTCCATATACGAAAATTTCGGTGATTTTACCCGCGGCATAGTAGATGGCAAGAACGTGCTGTTCTTTCTCAGTATGACAGGCGTATTTCTCTTCATGAGTGTGCGAGCACTGGAGAACCGGCGCACGCTTTGACCGCCGGTTCGTCCCGACGCGCAATGCAACTGTTCCGATGTGTCTGTACGTGTGTCTGCTGTAGCGATATCTGCAGGATACTGCGTACGACAGGTCATGGTTCAGGTAGGTGAGACATGGTGGACCGCCCCACTGACAACTCTGATGAGACTGCAATTGAGCGCATGGGCAGAAGAGCTGTGCCGCCAGATCCGCGACTGGTTGCCGCCGAAACCGCCAGGCTATCACCTCTGGCAGTGGCCGGCAAAGTCGCCGGTTGGGTAGGAGCTGCCGCGTTGCTTGTAGCACTGTTCTGGGTGGGCATCACCAAGCAGATGACCATCACCCCGAAGGTGCTGCTGGCACTGGGGCTCGTAGCTGTGGGCTTCTGGGTGGTGACTAACATCACCGTAGTGGTGCAGCAGGTTCGGGCCCGCGGCTTTCAGGCAGTCCTCAGCTCCATGCTTTTCACTCTGTTCATCATCGGTATCGTGGTGATGATCAACTATATCGCAGGCCGCCACAGCATTTTCCGCGCAGACTGGTCTGAGGCGAAGCTGGGCTCGTTGCACGCGGGCAGCCTCGAGATCGTGCGTAGCCTGGACCAGGATGTGACCATCACCGCGTTTGTCTCACCGGACTACTACGCTGCCGACCATCTCCGCCGGCTGCTGCGGGAATACGAGATACACTCCTCGCGGGTCAAGCTGCACATGTATGACACCAAGTTGGCACTGGAAAAGGTCGAGGAGTACGGCCGACCATATGACGGTACTGTGTTCGTCGAGTCCGGAGACCGAAAGGAAGAGGTGCAGGGAGGCACCGAGGAGCAGATCTCAAGTGCCATCATGGCCGTCACTACTGGCCAGAAGACCACTGTCTACTTCCTGACTGGCCACGGCGAGCTGCAGGTTGATGCCTTCGGTGAGCAAGGCCTGACCGTGCTCAAACGCTATCTGGAAAACGAGCAGTATGAGGTCAAGAGCCTGTCACTGGCGACCGAAAAAGAGCCTCGTGTACCTGATGACTGCGCGGTGCTGGCGATAGTTGGTGCCAGGCAAAAGCCGATGGAGCACGAGATGAAAGCCATCTCAAGCTATCTGTCAGAAGGCGGGAACCTGTGGTTGGCGCTGGCTTCACCCCCAGCACCGGATTTTGCCGAGCTGCTTACGCCTCATGGAGTTCGCCCCCTAGAGGGTTTTGTGATGGATCCGGCCCGCTCACTTCAGGGAAACCCACAGGTGCCGGCAGTTTTGCAGCCCGAAGGGCATGATATCGTCAACGGTTTGACGATGGTAGCTCTCCCCACGGTGATGGCTTTTGAGATCGATGCCCCTGAACCGGCTATGCCGGGGGCTCCACCTCCAGCGGGTCGTCCGCAAGTTCTACTCGAGTCCACCGCTTCGGCGTGGCTGGAGACCAGCACTTCCGGACCGATTGGTCAGGATCCGGACCGGCGCATGGGCCCGCTGGCGATGGCGGTTGCACTCGATCTGAGCAGCGCGTCTGAACCTCCACCCTATCCCGGAGCGCCCGAGCCTCCAGTAGACGACAGCGGTGGGCGGATTGTCGCTATCGGCGACTTCGATTTCGTACGCGATGATCTATACCAGGCTGGACTGCAGAGCAACGTGTTTTTGGCCACCAGTTCGATCGGCTGGCTGGCCCGTAGCGAGCGGCTCATCACTATCCCTCCGCACGAGCCACCCGATCGTACGATGGTGCTGGCCACCACGCAAAAGAACCTGGCTATTCTCATCTCCGCCGTGTTTATCCCGGTGCTTGTACTGCTGACCGGGCTGTTTGTCTGGTGGAGGAGGAGGTAGAGCAGGAAACCATGAAGAGTTATGTTCGAGCCATCGCTGCAGCTCTTGTATTCATCGCCTTGCTCGCTTATGTAGTGATATTCGAGCGCGGGCGAGTGCCGGAAAAGGGTGAGCTGTTCGGGGTCGAAGTGGCAGACACCACCGGCCTCGAGGTATCCGGGGAAGGCCTGGAATTCAGCCTCGAGAAACGCGACGGCCAGTGGTATGTGGTCAAACCTTTCGTGGGGCTGGCCAATACCGACAACGCAGAGCGCCGCGTCCAGACAATCGCACATCTGAAGCCTACCGGTACGCGCAGTGGCGTCAACCTGGATGATGATGCGTTCGGACTGACGAAGCCCAAACTGACTGCTACACTGAGCTATGCCAGGGGCAAGCAGATCAAGATCTATCTGGGCAACGATACCCCGGTGGGGTCTGAGACCTATGCGAAAATTGAGGGCCACAGCGATCTGTACATGCTGCCCTCTACAGTGCTAAGCACTCTCAATCAGAGTGCCGACGACCTGCGCGAGAAGCGGCTGGTCATGCTGGAGCCGAGCCAGGTACGGTCCATGCTACTGTCACATGGAGAAATCGAGTTGCAGGTTGACAACTCGCCGCAGCAGGGGCTTGACAACTGGCAACTGGTCAAACCCCTTCATGCGCGGGCTGATGAGTTCAGGACAGAACAGCTCGTGTCCAGGCTGCTTGAAATGGAAGCGGAACGATTTGTTGAGGCCGGCGATGATGCTGCTGCAGAGCATGGCTTCGACAAGCCCACGGTGACTGCCCAACTGAGTGATGCTGAAGGCAAAACTGCCACCGTTGTAATCGGGGCGCGCTTGGCCAAACCTGACCAGGCTGAAGATGGGCAGGAGTGGTATTATGCCCGTGTAGACGGACGTAACGAAGTGATGGTAGTGGCTGAGGCAGATGTCAGAGAGCTGCGAAAACAGCCGATAGACCTCCGCGACCGTGCCATCGTGGATATCGAGAAGACGAACATCAACTTTGTGCGCGTGCAATCGAAGAAGAGATTCTCGTTCGCTATAAGGCGGCACTCCGATGGCTGGCATTTGGAACGTCCGGTGAATGCGGTCGCCAAGCTGGCCAAGGTTGACGACCTGTTGTGGGACATAGCACAACTGGAAGCACGTGAGTATGTAGACGAAGAAGCCGGTGATCCGAAAAAATACGGTCTGGCAGTGCCTGACACGATAGTGGAGATCCACAGCACGGGCACCGACAGGGTGCTCAAAATCAGCTTCGGTGACGCGGTCGGTGACGACGCCTACTACTGCATGACTTCAGACAGTGACCAGATCTATGTGGTCAGCGACATGCTGCTTCTCGACCTGCCGGGTGAGCTGGAGCATATCAAAGCGTCATCATAGAAGAACGCAGGTGGGTAGAGGACCGATCCATCGACTGCCGTTAGCCTGTGCAGGCATACCGGCATGTTGCGTTTGGTTGTCATCAGTGACCGAGTCTTGACGCAGCATCACATCTGTGTTAGCCTACTTCAAAGGGTCGTCAGACTCGTCAGCAGCGTATCTCATAGCAATACGGGCCCCCGATGCGGGGCCATTTTCGTGTCTATAGGCGGTGTACCCAATGGCAGTCACAGTGATCGTAGGCGCTCAGTGGGGCGATGAAGGCAAAGGGAAGCTGACAGATCTGCTGGCGGCCGGCGCGGACGTAGTGGTCCGCTATCAGGGCGGCAACAACGCCGGGCACACTGTCGTCGTGGACCAGGAGGAGTACAAGCTGCACCTTATCCCCTCAGGCATCCTGTATCCTGAAACGCTTTGCATCATGGGCGACGGGACGGTAATAGATCCCGAATGCCTGGCGCAGGAGTACGATGGGCTCACACGACGTGGTATCAGTTGTGACAACCTGCGTATCAGCGGCAACGCACATGTGATCATGCCATACCATCGGCTGCTCGATGCGCTGCAGGAGGATGCCAGAGGTGCAGCCAGTATCGGCACCACTCGTCGCGGCATCGGCCCTGCATACACCGACAAGACAGCGCGTGATCCGATTCCGGTGCGAATGTGGGACTTGCTCGACAAGCGGCTGTTGCGTCGACGGGTTGAGGGGCAACTCGCGGAGAAGAATACACTTCTCAGAACACTGTATGATGCCGAACCTCTCGAGGTGGAGCCCATCGTCGAAGAGGTCTGGGGATATGCCCAGGGCGTGGCGAAGCATGTCTGTGACACCCGTGCTCTTCTGTTTGAGAGAATTGCTGCAGGGGACGACATCGTGATGGAGGGTGCGCAAGGGACGTTTCTCGACCTCGACTACGGCACCTACCCGTTTGTCACCAGCTCACATCCGGTCGCAGGCGGTGCATGTCTGGGCACAGGGCTCGGACCGACGGCCATAGACTCGGTGTTGCTAGTCACTAAGACCTACACTACACGTGTGGGTAGTGGGCCATTTCCAACCGAGCAAGACAACGAGATTGGCAATCTGATACGAGAACGTGGCCGCGAATATGGTACGACAACTGGCCGTCCCCGCCGCTGTGGATGGCTGGATGGCGTGGCATTGAAGACTGCAGTGCGCATCAACGGTGCCACCAGCCTGGGGCTAACGCTGCTGGATGTGCTTGATGGCCTGGAAACCGTGAACGTGTGCACCGCTTACGAAATAGACGGGCACCGGCATATCGTTGTCCCTTCGGATGCATCGCGACTGAGTGAGGCTACGCCGATCTACCGTGAGATGCCCGGCTGGTGCTGTGATACTACTCAGGTGCGAAAATATGAGGATCTGCCACAGGCGGCGCGCGATTATGTGAGTCTACTCGAGGAGATCGCCGGTGTACCCGCAAGCATCGTCTCAGTGGGACCGGGGCGCGAACAGACCATACGTCGCGGACCGCTCTGAGTAGCCACTTCGATAGAGCGGTGCCTCAGCTTTCCGTGCCGGTACGAGCTTCGAGTTTGCGATTGGCCTCTACGCGACACGGCTCAGTGCAAGCCAACTATGCACGCTGGGTCAAGAACAACGCCGGTCAGTGCATCTGCGAAAGCTCTGGTGGTGTGCTGTCTGCCTCCGCACGCAAGCACCCGCTCTCGCCTTCAGTCTGATCGACCTATGACCAACATATGAGGTCGCTACTGCGGCTGTGAGAGGAGCGTTTGTGTGCCCCTCGTTCTCGGCCAGGTAGTCACAGTTGTCGAGACTGTGGCACAAACGACAGGGCTGACACGATGAGCTGACCCCTCAAAGCCCATCGGCCACCAGACACATAGGATAGCCAGTGCTCTACACAGGTGCTTCCACGTTTTTCGTTGAACCCTCACCCGGCCAATAGCTGCTTATCGCCCGGCGGAAACGTCACTGTACGGCTTTCCCCACCGAAAATGGCACACTGTGCTATAGAGAGGAAGCCAGCGATTCTTGCCAGAAACTGTCGGCTACCATCGTCTGTGCGATGAGACTGACACACTCACGTCTGTACAGCCGCAGTTGGTTTGCCTCATGTCATGTGCGAAGGCGGAGGTGATATCCGGTACACCGGAGAAGTGTGCCGTGCAGCGGGGAGGCGACAGTTCCATCTCATGTAGGATGCTCAGGCCACCTCCTGTACCGCGTATCTCATACTTCATCCCCCTCTGAATTCGGGAGACAGACAGATGGATAAGCAGATAGACAGGCATATGGACAGGCTTCGAGTTGGCGTAGTCGGGCTGGGTCACAACGGTTGCTCTTTTGCCAGTGGATACCAACAGAGCGACCAGGCAGAGCTCGTGGCCCTATGCGATCTCAGTCCGGAACGGATTCAGATGGCGATCGAACACGCCTCTGCAGATGAGCATGTCG
>JAAYSP010000029.1 GCA_012518355.1 candidate division WS1 bacterium
CCATGCGCCAGGGCCGAAATCCCTCATATCTGCCGCCAAACGATGTGAACATCACTATCTGTGGCGATGGAGCGAACCCGGATAGTGGCTATAGCTTCATCGTCGGCGGAGATGATAACCGCGTCACTCGTATCATGCGCGGCACTCAAGTGTTAGCCGAAACTCACGACCGTGCTGCCCTCTTCCCCATCTACGAAGATGGCCAGCCCGCCATGTACGACTGGCACCGCAAATGGTGGAGTGTGCGGGTGCGCAAATCGGGCACTAAGCTGGGAGTGTATTTGGACAACAACCTCGTGCTGGAAGCCGAAGACCTCGATCCTCTGTCTGTAGGGCGCGTGGGTATCTGGACGATACGCAACGACATCGTCACTCCCCGCATCAAGGTTTACTACGAGCAGGAGAATGCGCTCCGCAGTCCTATGCCTGATGACATCCCTCTGCCCACGTCCGTCGAGGTAGCCTCACCTGAACTGCGTCTGTCGAGTTCAACCCATCCGTCCCTGCAGGAGAACTTCGAGAACGGCCCGGGTGTTTTCCGCACGCGTGATGGCGATCAGGGAGCGGACCTGGCGATAGTCCCCGGTGGAAGTGATGGTAGCACCTGCCTTCGCCTGAGCAATCCGGCAGCAGGGGGCAGCTTTGCCTTCGGACTGCGCCGACAGCAGTTCGATGCCGCAGACCTCTCACGCTTGAGCTTCGACTATCGGATCAGTCCCGAGGCGAAGGTCAATCTGTATGTGAATTCCGGAGGCGAACGATATCAGATCACTTTCACTGGCCCTGACCGAGCAGCCCCCGGCTGCATACGCTTGGGCAGCATCGCTGATGTCAAGACCGATAACCACTGGCATCGTGCAGAGTTCGACTTGCTGGGACATCTCAAAGCCCTGATGCCGGACAAACAGAGCTTCGTGTGCACTGATCTGTGGTTCGGTGTCGTCGGCAATCCCGACTATCTGATGGCGGGTTTTGGCGGTAACCGGGTCAACACTACCTGGTACATGGACAATTTCATGATAGGCCGCCCTGGAGGCACGGACCTGAAGCTGGAAATCGTGCCCCTGGCCACGGGAGTCAAAGGATACTCGATGGCGGTCAGCCATGACCCACATGAAGAGCCTCCTGCCCGAGTGACCACTGAAGACAGGTCTGTCACTCTGCAGTTGGCTGACGAAGGGACCAGCTATGTCCATGTACGCCCCTTGCTGGCCGATGACCAGTGGGGACCACGGGTCACCTACCGCGCCTGCGTTGACCATCAGCCGCCCACCATCGTCTCAGTAGCTCCGCAGCCAGGCGCTACTCTGGCTGACGGGATTATCCGTGTCGCGATGGACGACCCCGGAGGCAGCGGAGTGGACCTCGAGGCGCTTCAAGTGCGATTCAACGACAAACCGCTTTCTCTTGCCGACGGGGCGCTGACCTGGGAGCCGCAACTTCAGACCCTGCATATTGACCTGGGGGCTGCGGGCGTCGCGCTTGAGGATTCTCAGTCAGCCACTCTGGAGCTGGACAGCTTCACAGACCTCGCCGGCAACGCCGCTGAACCTCAACAGTTCTCCTTTTCAGTTGACCATGCGCAAGACCGCAGGCCTCCTTCGGCCCCAACCATCAGCATAGGCGATTCGTATTTGGTTGATGACACTTTCGAGCATGACATGGGTAGATGGGCCCCTGCACCCGGACAAAGGGACGTGCTGCTCCATCTCGACGATACGACTGCAGCCGAGGGAAACCAAAGCCTGCGAATTTACAATTCTAAATGGGGAAATCCGGTTAACGTGCGGATCACCGATAAGCCGTTCGATGCCGGCAAGCACCGTATCGTCTCTTTTTTCTACAAATTAGATGATCGAATACGTGTGGATTTCGGTTTCCTCGTCAATGGACAACTCAAAGCTGTTAGATTCACTGACAACGACAATCCTCTGCCCATCATCGGACGAGTGCCTGATGTGCAGACAGATGGGCAGTGGCACTACGCGGAATTTGACCTGTACGAAATGCTGAAGAGGGCTGATCCGGAGGCGCAAAAGTACAATGTTACGACAGTTTCACTGGCCGACTGGGGCCATGCCGGCAACCGTGAAGGCAGCCACTTTTGGATAGACAGCTTCCGCATCATCCCCGTCGTGTCAAGTGCCGAACCGGTGGCACTGACCTGGGGCAGCACCGACGCATCAGGGGTGGCGGGATTGAGCTGGACAGTGACACCAAATCCTGCCGAGGTGGCTCCGCGTGAAGTGATAGCCGACAGCAGCCCCACTCCTATCACACTCGCAGACACCTGGCTTCAGTGGGTGACGGCTCAAGTCATAGACCGCGCTGGCAACTGGAGTCCGATGGTCCGCCGCCCAATTCTGGCTGATGGCAACGCACCGATAGCAGCCATATCAGGCCCTCCGGTGGACTCAGTGACAGCAGTGTCGCAAATTGCGCTGAATCTGTACGATACCGGACCATCAGAAATCGATCCATCCAGCATCGTGCTCCAGGTGGGCGGGCAAGAGTACACAGTGGACAACGAAGGGCTCCACTATGACCGCCAAAAGCGCCAACTGCTGTGGAACTGTGAACGTGTGAGCCCTGAGCCGGTGGTATTCGACGATGGCCATGAGGTTCAAATCGCTCTAGTGCGGGCCGCCGATTACGCAGGCAACCCTGTAGTCAGCCTGCCTTCGTGGTCATGGACGATGTCGTACGCGGCAGATCGCGAAGGGCCTGTTATCCGCCAGGTAACATCTGCAACCCATGCCACTATGATGAGCCATACTTTCGAAAACGGACTCGAAGGCTGGGCCAACACTGGTGGAGCCAGCGGAGCCGAGGTATCACTGGATAGCACAACCGCTGCCAGCGGCAACGCCAGTGTGAAGCTGACCGGGCAGCGCCCCGGCGGAACCCTCGCTGCCATAGTATACAACGGGATTTTCTCGGCAGAGCAGTATCCCTACCTGACATTTGACTACAAGATTCCCGATGGCGTGAAGCTGGATGTGGCTGTGATGATGGACGGCCACTGGCGGTGGATCGTCCTCACAGGGCAGTCACAGTCGAACTTCGGTAGCTTCGAAAACGTAGTGGCAGACAACACATGGCAACACGCTACCTTCAACCTCGGAGCGGCATTGAGACGGCAAAAAAGACAGGGACCACTGACCGTTACCCAAATCATGGTATCAAACCCCAGAGGGGGTAATGCGGAGGGTGCGGTTGCTAATTTCGACAACTTTTTCGTGGGCAACGCAGGCAATCGCTCACCCATCATGCGCTGGGCCGCCACGGACACCACAGGCATCCAGGCGTATAGCTATGTACTCGACCAAAATCCTTTCACTATGCCTGAGGAAACCAGCCTGGGCCAAGCCACAGCCAAACAGTTCGAACGCCCCGAACCGGGCCTGTGGTATTTTCACCTGCGTGCGCAGGACGGCGCGGGTAACTGGGGCCCTACCACTACCTACACGCTCATGCATGGGCGGCCATAGTATATCGTTATAGAGGTATGTGTGGACAACCTCCTGTGTCCTCTGGATGCGCGTTGGACGCACGATATACGACGTCCTTTTGTGGGTGTGCTACAATGCAACCTGCCCTGAGATCCCGTAAAGCATCTCACCTGCAGTTCTGGCCGAGGAAACGTGGGAGCCTTACCATCGTCTGAACGGCACACCTCCTACACGCACGGGCCGACATCTGAAAGCCTCGGAGTTGGACGCGATAATCGCACTCAGGCGCGACAGACGGCGGATTCGCCATGACCGCCGTCGTTTTCTATCACAACCGCATATCAGCGAAACGAGCAGTCATGACGCCACAGTTGCAGCCCGAAGAGACGCGGACACAAAAGAAAGCTACGCCAAACCGTGCGTGGACCGGATTAGCCGCCATCCTGATGGCAGCGGCCGTGCTCCGCTACATCGGCATCCACTGGGGCCTGCCTAGCGAACTACACATGTTCAGTTATCATCCCGATGAGTTTCACTCGCTGCGCGGCGTGTTTGCCCTCATGACCGGCGACCTAAACCCTCACTTCTTCAACTACGGAAGCCTGTACCTCTATCTGGTAGCCTTCTCGTGCCTGATACTGTCGGGAGGGCAGCTATCGCTCACCAGCTTCGACCAACTGCCGCGTATGCTACCAGAGTGGACTATGATCGGGCGGGATGTCACCCTGGTGGCAGCACTGCTGACGGTGCTAGCGGTTTACGCACTGGCACGGGCAATAGCCGGCCATAGG
Organism: candidate division WS1 bacterium; assembly: GCA_012518355.1. Lineage (GTDB taxonomy): Bacteria > Armatimonadota > Zipacnadia > Zipacnadales > UBA11051 > UBA11051. Next base: position 4,244 of record JAAYSP010000029.1, read on the forward strand.
CAGGGTTTGCTGGCAGCCGCACTGTGCGCTGTCTTCCCCCTGCATGTACTACACTCGCACTATGCCACGGTGGATGTCACCCAGGCGCTGATGACGACAGTAGCATTGCTGATGGCAGTGCGCATATATCAGGCGCCACGCCAACGCAACTACGTGCTTGCAGGGCTGGCGGTTGGACTGGCAGCTTCGGTCAAGTACAACGGCGGGCTTGTGTTGCTTGCTCCGCTATGTGCTCACCTACTGCTACTGCGCCAGACAGACCGACCATCCGCCCCAGCACGGCATCTGTGGTGGCTGGTGGGCATGGCTGCAGTTGCGTTTCTGCTGACATCTCCCTATACGGTACTCGACTGGACGCACGCGAAGCAAGATATAGCGTATGAGCTGCGTCATATGCGGGAAGGTGAGTGGCCTGCGAAGGAGGCAGACCCCAACGGCTACTGGTTTCATGCGGTCAACCTGACCATGACTACTTGCGGAGGCACGTTTTTCGCACTGCTGGGAGCATGGACGCTCCTGCGCGACCGTCAATACCGAAGCCGCGCTCTGATACTGTTGGTATTCGGGCTCCTGTGGGTGGTAATCATCGGAGCGTCGGGTGTGCGTTATGGACGATATGCGTTGCCGCTAGTACCGGTTGTCGCCGTGCTGGCAGCCGCAGCGCCTCTGCTGGTATGGCGTAGCAGATCTGAAGTGAAGATCGCGGCTATACTGATGATGGCGGCACTTGTGAGCGTGAACACGTACTACAGCGCTAGCCTGAGCCAGCAGTTGATGCAGCCCGATGATCGTGATCGAGCACTGTGGGTGATCGCTGATTACGTTCCGAAAACCTCGGACATCGGCACCGTGTGGGAGCCATGGTTTCAGAGCCCCCCGCTTGACTACGTAAACGGCGGGACGATGCTGCGGCAGAATCCGTTGTGGCAAGCTTTCTCAAGACAGATCCGCGCGCACCGAACGCTGGGGCTGGATCCACAGGCGTTGCAAGAGGCCGCACCGTACGCGTTTGTCCACAGCAATTTCGAGGTGCGGGATGCTCTCCGCGTAGGCCATCACCATGCGCAGGAAGTCATGGAGGTGTTGTCTGAGCAGTATAGCCTGGTGTGGCATAACCCGACACGTGCGCCGCTGGCAGGGATGCTTGGCTGGGCGCCGCCGCAAGACTGGCTGTATCCGTTCCCTGAACTGGCGCTATGGGTCCGCCAACAGCCACCAGTCCAATCCGACGAAAACGACACTTCACTTCATGAGGCAAACTGACTGTTCACATGCGTTTTAAGCGATAGGCGATGGTGAATTCAAGGTATATGTCACAGTTACGGTTTGAAAGGATATCCGTACTCGCTGTGTTGCTCCTGCCAGCCGCGCTTCTAAGCCCCGCGAATGCGGGCCAGTTCGAAATGCTGATGACTCGCGGGCCTATCCCCTACCTGCAGGGCCAACCGCTGATTGTCTCCCAGGGGCGGCTTACAGCCGGAGACTACGCAAATCCGACATGGGGTGACTACACCGGCGACGGGAAACCTGACCTGTTAGTAGGCTCTGACTATGGGGACCTGATACTCTATCGTCACCAGGAGGACTTTAAGTTCGGGCCCCCCGAGGTTCTACTGAGACACTCTACAGCACTGGCGGCAATTGACAGCGGCGCAGCCATCTGCCCGCGCCTGTGCGATCTGGATCGAGACGGGCGCACAGATCTGGTGGTCGGCTATGGAGTGCAGTTGCTGGTGTACTGGGCATCTGACCGCATGAGCAAGCCACAAACGCTGTTCACGGAGGACCGACGACCTCTTTTCGGCCAGACACAGGTACGAGGGCTGGCACCTGAAGTAGCCGATTTCGATGGTGACGGTACTCTCGATTTGATTGTCGGTGATGAGAGCGGACAGGTGTGGTGGATCGCCAACTCGGCCACTGAGGGCCCTCCTGCATTGTCTTCGGCCGTGCCACTCGTCACCGCAGGTGGAACGCCTATCGTGGTCCCCGGGCGTGCACGTCCAGCTGTAGGTGATTTCACCGGGGATGGTATTCTGGACCTGCTGGTGGGCGATGCGGCCGGCAGACTGCACCTGTACCGTGGCACGGCAGAAGGTCTATCTCCAGCGGAGCTCGTCCCACTACAGCCTGGCAACACTCCCGCGGTGTCTCCGACTCTGGCAAATCTTGATGGGGACGGACCACCCCAGCTACTCATCGGTGACGGGAACGGCTTCGTGAGCGTGTATCGGACGACAGCGGAAGGACTGCACTCTGGCGGCTATCTGCGGAGTGAACAGGTGCCGTTTGACGTTGGCCGGGCTGCTGCGGTCACGTCCGTAGACTACGATGGCGACGGCATGGCTGACGTCGTAGTTGGAGCTGCGGACGGGCACATCTGGGTATGTCTCAAACGAAGTGATGGCTTCCACGAACCTCGCCTGATCACAGACCAGCGAGGACAGCCAATCCGCGCCGGAGAGCCAACGGATCCGACACCATACGCCTGGCCACGGCTAATCGACATCAACGGAGACGGCACTCTCGACTTACTCGTCGGTAATCGCAACGGCACCGTTCAGGTATGGCTGAACCAGGGCGGCCTTCGGTATGTCGGCCTGCTGGAGCTGGCTGGAGCACCACTTCGGGTCAACGGCATCAGCGCAATCGAACTGGTGGATTACGACGGCGACGGAGACTATGACCTTCTCGTCGGTGCGGCACCGCCACCGCTGTCAGATGACTTCATCACGAACGGCAGTCACCTCCCGCAATTCGTGTTGCCGGAGGGCGGTCTGGTCTATTTTGAGAACGTAGGCGGCAAGGGGCCTGGTATGCCAGTCTTCCGGAAAGGAGTGCGGATGCTGGGCTTTCTGGGTGATGAAGACGACGCCTCAGCGCCGCTGCACGCCGGGCTGTTGGGCCTGCGCTATGCCGAACCGCTGCTGCTCAATAACGCCAGATGGACTTTTCTCGTCGGCACCTGCCGCGGTTGGTACTACTTCGACACCACAGCAGATCGTACGCAGTATCCAATCCTGGCGCTGCCTGGGGACGCTTCTGCCCTGCCACGAGCAGTCATCCCCCCACTGTACAGCGTAACGGCAACTCGCTCTGATAGTAGTGCCGCAGGCAGCACGCGCTTCGGGCTTCTGTGCGGCACCGATGCATACGGCTTCGTATGCCACTACCCGCCCGAGGCTGTGGCGTCGCTCGCCCCCAGGTGAGTCAGCCGGATACAGAGTAAATAGAGAGGTGTCTCTGGTGCCAGATGACTTGTGGGCACTTCGATTGCCTTGGCCCCGAATCGTCGGAGGTGTCAATTCGCGTGGTGAACACGACCCGCAAGACGGTTTCAGTGGGGCGAATATCTCCTATAGGGTCGGGCAAAAACCCGAACTGGTGGCACACCACCGGCATCTGCTCATGGTCTCACTCGAGACGGCTGACTGGCCAGTGGTATGTGCAGAACAGGTCCACGGCAACCGCGTTGCCATGGTGGATGCCGGCGATCTGTCGACACTGCAGTCATGTCCGGCAGGCCGTGTCATCAAACAGACCGACGGGCTGGTTACACAGACGCCAGGGCTACTCCTGAACCTGGTTTTCGCCGACTGTGTGCCGATCTTCCTGTACTGCTCCCAGCCGCTGACCATCGGGGTACTGCATGCCGGTTGGCGTGGCACCGCCGCACAGATAGCGCGTCGTGGTGTGGAAGCTATGGTCGAATCGGGCGCCACAGTCCGGGATTTGCAGGCCATAATCGGTCCGGCAATATGCAGCGACTGCTATGAGGTGGGGCCTGAAGTAGTCGAGGCGATGGCACACTTGCCCGGCGTTCCCGAAGCCATGCGGAAGACCGGTCAGTATAAAGTGGATTTGCCCGAGATCAACCGCCTGAGCCTGATAGCAGCCGGGGTGCGCCCCGAGGCCATCAAGACCTCGTCACTATGCACCCGTTGCGGGCCTATACCGCTTTTCTCTTATCGTGGCAGCGGGGGCAAGACTGGCCTGCACGGTGGATTCATAGGCATCCAACCTCACCCACAGGGCACTCCGCCTTCGTCATCCTGCTGATCATCTTGCAGCAGCAATTGCCTGAGTGGCGCACGCCTACTACATGCGCTGCTCGACCACAGGAGCGTAGGTGAGTTGCGGCTCATATGTGTGAGGAGCACGCCGGATAAGTGTGTGACAACGCATATGCGGGGACTCGTCACGATAGTCAACACGGTAGTGAGCACCCCGACTCTCGGTGCGGTTGACTGCGGCTAATCCCACCAGAGTGGCAGCCAGCAGCGTTCCAAGCCTCGTCACTATGCACACGTTGCGAGCCTATACCGCTTTTCTCTTATCGTGGCAGCGGGGCAAGACTGGCCTGCATGGCGGACTCACAGGCATCCAACCTCGCCCACAGGGCACTTCGCCTTCGGCATCCTGCTAATCAGCTTGCAGCAGCAATTGCATGGTGTGACACACGTCAACTACATGCGCTGCTCGGCCACAGGAGCGTAGGTGAGTTGCGGCTCATATGTGTGAGGAGCACGCCGGATGAGTGTGTGACAGCGCATATGCGGAGACGCGTCACGATAGTCAACACGGTAGTGAGCACCTCGACTCTCGGTGCGATTGAGGGCGGCAAACGTCATCAGACTGGCCACCAGGTGGGCGTTGACAGTCTCAAAGCCATATCGTGGCGGGTTGTCGGTCTCCGTGATGGCTGTCGACATGTGCTTCAAATGCTGAACAGCCGTGCGCAGCGCCGCTTCCGAGCGTACCACACCGACGTGATCCCACATCAGTTCCCGTATGTCGTGGTAAAACCCCGTCCCCACCTGCACCGGACGTGGCCGATCGCGCTCGACCTGCTTCAGCTCTGCTGGCGACGGATGTATACAGTCGCGCATAGCCCGTGCACATCTGCGCCCGAACACCAGGCCATCCAACAACGAATTGGAAGCCAACCGATTAGCGCCATGCACGCTGATACACGCGCATTCGCCGACTGCAAACAGCCCCGGTATGCTCGTACGCCCATCGCAATCGGTAGCTATTCCGCCCATGAAGTAGTGGGCGGCAGGTGACACTGGAACTGGTTGGTCGGGCACCTGAAAGCCGCGGTCACGGCAGTTTTGCACGATGGTGGGGAAGTTGCGCTCAAGTCGCTCTCTGCCGATGGGACGTAGATCCAGGTACGCAAAAGGCTGGTCAGCCGCTTTCATCTCCTGAACCACCGCCCTCGCCACTTCGTCCCTGGGCGCCAGATCGCCCATCTTGTGGTAGTGCTCCATGAACGGCTCGCCACGATAGTTTACCAAAGTGGCGCCATCTCCACGCAGAGCCTCCGACAACAGAAATTTTGGGTACCCGGGCGCAGCAAGTGCTGTGGGATGGAACTGAACAAACTCCAGATCCTTGAGCGTCGCACCAGCGCGATATGCCAGAGCGACCCCATCACCGAGCACCACCGGCGGATTGGTGGTGACACGGTATAGGCAGCCGATGCCACCGGTGGCCAGGACTGTGGCCGCCGACAGGAAGAAAACGGGTATCTCTGCGACCAGGTCGTGAGCCTGGACGCCAACGCACCGATCTTCGACTTTCAGCAGATGGACTGCGGCAGTGTTTTCGAAAATGTCAATCGCGCAATGCCGCCTGACGGCTTCCATCAGCACTCTCTGCACTTCTGCTCCGGTTCCGTCACCCTGTGCATGGATGATCCGCCGTTGCGAGTGGGCCGCTTCCCTCCCGAAAGCCACCTGACCGTTGTCTCGATCACACTTGAAACCCATCTCGATCAGGGCAGTCACCGCCGATGGCCCTTCGAACGCCAGAATTTCGGCGGCAGGCACATCACAGAGTCCGTCTCCTGCCTCGATTGTGTCGCGCAAGTGCAGCTCAGGATCGTCTTCGTCAGATAAAGCCACCGCGATGCCGCCCTGTGCATGCAGGGTCGAGCCCTGTCGTAGCTCATCCTTTGTCAGTACAGCCACTTTTCCCGCATCTGCCAGATGCAGAGCGGTCCACAGCCCTGCTACGCCCGACCCGACTACCACAAAGTCGTATTGCAATTGCTTACAACTGGTCACCGGCGACGCCTTCTTCCGTGAGTACTTCGTTCATACTGCCCGACCGATAGCCCTGCAGGTCCACCGTACAGTATCTGAAGCCCAATGCAACCAGTCGGTTCACCACCTGAGTGCGAACCGGCTCTGCAGTAAGCACATCTAACTGTTCGGGGGCCACCTCAATGCGGGCTATTTCGCCGTGATGGCGTACGCGCACCTGCACAAGACCCAACTGCAGTAGAAATGCCTCGGCTTCAGCGATCTGGTGCAGTGTCTCGCCAGTGATTCTGCGGCCATAGGGTACTCGTGAAGCCAGACAGGCCATCGAAGGCAAATCGGCCGTCGGAAGGCCCCGCTGTCGGGCAAGCTGGTGCACTTCTGCCTTAGTCAGCCCTGCTTCCAGCAAGGGTGAACGCACATCTAACTCTCGGCACGCCTCCATGCCAGGTCGGTAGTCTCCCAGATCGTCTACAACTGATCCGTCAACTACATGCTGCAGGTCTCGTTCCCTGGCAATCTCAAACAGGTGCTCGAATAGTGCTCGTTTGCAGTAGTAACAGCGTCGGGGCGAGTTGGCGGCAAAATCCTCTCGCACCAGGTGATCGAATGTAAAAGTCAGGTGTTCTACGCCCAACTGCACGGCCATCTGACGAGCTCTTCGGAGGTCCGAAGGTACATAGATCACCGACTCGTCTGTGGCTGCTACACACCGGCTGCCAAGCACGTCCGCTGCTACTGATAGCAGGTAAGTGCTGTCAGCGCCACCGCTGTAGGCCACCAGTATGCTGCCCATATTGCAGATAATCTTTTCGAGACGCAGGGCCTTTTCGTGCAGCAATGCTTCATCACTGGTAAGTGTATCACTCACGGCAGGTCTCCTCACATCGGGAGCCTATGTTACTCATGTAGAAACACTATCGTATGATAGCAATATGGCGTTGTCAAACACCACCTCATACCCAAGATATATCCTGCACAATAGTGCTCAATAGGTTTCTTGTAGACCGTGAGTAGATGCTAGCGCACATCCCTCATGATTGCTCCAACCATAGTAGTGCGAATTCATCAGCAGTACCAGCTCAACACCGCTGTCTCTGAAACGAAGGGAGTTCATGCGGCAATCGTGCTGGCTGGCAGAGAGAGTCTGGCAGCGATGCCATGAAAGATCGAGGTATCGGAAGCACATTTCTGATGGCGAAGCGGTGTGACAGTCACCGGCTGCGGGATGTGTGGGTTGGCGCACTGCCGCAACACGTGTTCAGCTCACCACCCTCAAAGCAACTGTTGTTCCGTGCCTGGAGCTAGAAACGGAAGGTGAAACCGTCAGGGCGGCGGAACTGTCTATGACTATGGCTGACGGTTCGTCAAAACCGTTCCGGCACACACATATAGAGACGACACTCATAGCGAGTCTACATCACAAGGGCGCGCTATCAGAGGGGAAGAGACATGGATCGAGGCAAGCGAGTGTGCTCCTCAAATCGCATCCCGCCGGCACTGGGGCCGTATTCGCAGGCCGTGGCCTACGGTGACATACTGTTTTGTTCTGGCATCATACCCATGAATCCCGAGACTGGCCAGGTGATATCTGACGGCATAGAGGCGCAGACACATCAGGTGCTCACCAACCTTGCCGCTTTGCTCGAAGACGCAGGCACAAACCTGGATAGCGTACTGAAAACCACAGTTTTCCTACAGAATCTGGAGCATTTCCACGCCTTCAACGAAGTGTACGGAGCTTACTTCCCGGCCAATCCTCCGGCTCGCAGCACCGTACAGGTGGCACGATTGCCGATGGATGTGCTCATAGAGGTGGAAGCCATTGCGGCACTGTGTGACAAGTAGACTGTCGCTTCCTGCATACGGAGTTATCTGTCTGACAACAGCGATACTGGTGGTTATGGCGGTTACGTGTAGCCAGGTTGATGCTGCGTCATCAGAGCCTCCCGCCCCCAGTGGTAACCTCGTGGCCAACGGCGGTTTCGAACGCGGGAGCGTAGGCCAATCTCCGGATGGCTGGATCCTGAAAGCGTGGGAGGGGCGAGGCGCTGGTCAGGTGACGTCCGGTGGCCGCTTCGGCCGTAATTTTCTGAAATTGAGCTCCGCTTCTTCAACAGGGCTCTATGGCTGTCACACCCAGCCTATCGAAGTAGGACGCTACGCCGGGCGCGAAATGCTGATGAGTCTGCACTACCGTACCGAGGGACACCTCCATGCTGACGCTCTGATAGTGACATTCGCCGACGATTTCACTGACCGAGAGTGGGAGACCACAGCGGTGAGTCGCCATGAACTCACTCTTGAGCCTAGCAGCAATTGGGTGATGCTGTCGCGACATCTCGATCTGCCTCCTAATGCTCGTCATGCCCTGGTGGTACTACGCATAGCCGGCGAAGGCAGTCTGTCTGTTGATGGAGTAAACCTGCGCTCACTACCCGCTGAGGTGACCTGTGAGGTGCGCGGGGCCGGTCTGGTAGCTGATGCCAGGACACGTACTACTCAGATGGTGCTGACAAATGGCACCAGCACTCGCTCCGAAGGCACTGTCGTAGTGCAGATATGGGATGGCAAGACTCTACGCAACACCGTACAGCGTCCGTATCAACTCGGGGCAGGCCAGGACCAGCGCGTCAGTGTAGACTACAGCCTCGACTATCAGACCGCTCACCGCCTGCGCATAAGCGTCTTTGGCGCCCAAGAGCATGAAGTCTATGAGGACCTGTCAGTCCAGATCCCTGCGCTGGTGGATGCGCACCTGACCGCACCGGCGTTCCGCTCTACCATGCTAAATGGCGTCCCGCCCGACGCGCTCATGATGACCGGACGGGTCCACGCCACCGAACAGTTGATACAGGCCGCCGAGGTGACCGCACGCATAGCCGGAACCGCTGAGATCTCGGGCGGCGAGGAGCGCGTGCCAGTGAACGATGATGGCACTTTCAACGCCCGAATAGTGCCACCTTCAATGGCCAGCGGCCCATACCACCTATCTGTGAATGCGCGCATCGGAGAGCTGACCCTCACTTTAGATTTGCCCTTCACCAAGGCTGCACCAGACCAGCGTCACGTCGCATATGATGACCGGGGACTGTTGTGGCCTTACGGCAAGGCGGTCTTCCCAGTGGGCATGGCGTACTTGTGGGAACCCGAGGATCTGGCGGCGGTTGTGGAGGCTGGCTTCAACTTCGTCACAGTGCCCGCAAGGACAGCGTCCACCACTTTTATGGATCAGGCAGACGCCTCCGGTATCGGTGTATTCATATCTTCAGCAAGTGTCGAACGTGATTTCTGGGCCAATACATGGCGCAAACACCGCAGCCACAACTCGTTGTGGGGATGGTATATACTCGAGAGACCAGACGCGTATGGTGCCTCGGTGAGACCCGAACTGCTGGAATCGCTTTTCAGCGACCTGCAGGAGCTAGCACCATATCACCCTGTGCTATGTGCGTTGTCGTCGAGCGACGGATTGGCGAGATTTGCAGAGGCCAACGACATAGTGATTGCCTGGACTGAACCGAACTCTCCCGGTGAACTGAGTTCCGTGGCAAGGCACGTCACGCAAGCGCGAGAGATCACCGCCTCATCGAAACCGGTATGGGCTCTGGTGCCGGCAGCAGGCGCTGCCCATACCCGCGATGGCCGCCTGGATCCCACCAGCGCGGGGCGAGCTCCGACAGCTGCGGAGTATCGGGCTATGGTGTATCTGTCACTACTGTCCGGTGCCCAGGGAATAGTCTCCTATACGTATCGCATACAGGGTGATGCTCAGCGGCGTGACTGGCTGATTACTCGTGATGCTCCAGATTTGTGGCAGCAGGTGATCGCAGTCAACCGTGAGCTGTCAGCGATCGGCCCCTCCCTACTGAACGGGACACGACAGCAGGGCTCTTCAGGTCATGGTGCCCCAGTCCAGTACGGGGTATGGCACCACGACGGGCAGGCACTCGTGATCCTGGTCAATACTACAGGCCAACCGCAGGTTGCTGACATAGTGGTCGAGAGTCTGACGCAACCGCTGCTGCAATCGCTTACTGGTCCAAATAGGCTCGAAGGCACTGCACAGGGCCACTTCGCCCAGTCACTGGCCCCCTATGAGGCTGGAGTTTTCATGGGACGTGTGCAGGCGAACCCTTGAATTGAAATCCAATCGTTCGTTGACGCGATCGATCTCTTTTGGGAGCCGCGGCGCGACTGCCCACCAATTTCTCTGTTCACCCCTTGCCCTGAAGAATCGGTTGTGCTAGAATGACATAGTAGAGTTTGAGTTCTGCAGCTTCCCAGGGGCACAGCAGACTGGCTGTAGCCCTGATAATTCGCCGTTCTGCCGCAGGAGATGATAGCTTATGTCCGATACGTCTGCATGGCGTAAAAAAGTAGGACTTGCTGAAATGCTGCGCGGTGGCGTCATCATGGATGTCACCAATGCCGAGCAGGCCAAGATCGCTGAGGATGCGGGTGCGGTGTCGGTCATGGCCCTAGAGCGCGTTCCAGCCGATATCCGAGCTGAAGGTGGCGTAGCACGGATGGCGGACTTGGCCGTAATCGAAACCATCATGGAGGTTGTCAGCGTACCGGTAATGGCGAAGTGTCGCATCGGCCATTTTGCCGAAGCGCAAGTGCTTCAGTCCATCGGAGTGGACTTCGTAGACGAAAGCGAAGTGCTCACTCCCGCCGATGAGAGCTTCCATGTGGACAAACACGCCTTCGATGTCCCCTTCGTGTGTGGCTGCACTAACCTGGCCGAAGCACTCCGTCGCATCGGTGAGGGTGCTGCTATGATGCGCACCAAAGGGGAAGCAGGCTCGGGCAACATCGTCGAGGCGACCAGACATATGCGCTCGGTTATGACCGGTATTAAACACCTGTCCGGGCTCCGTGATGACGAGTTGATGACCGAAGCCAAGAACATCGGTGCACCATATCACCTGGTCAAGGAAGTGGCACATACCGGTAAACTGCCAGTACCGAACTTCTCAGCCGGTGGCATCGCCACTCCAGCTGATGCGGCGCTGATGATGCAGCTAGGCGCGGAAACGGTCTTTGTCGGCAGTGGCATATTCAAGTCGGAAGACCCGGAGGCTCGTGCCAAGGCTATCGTCCATGCCACGATCCATTACCAGGATCCGGTCGAAGTAGCCAAGGCATCACGTGGTCTCGAAGGTGCCGCCATGGCCGGAATTGATGTTCGTTCATTGCCCGAAGATGAGCGAATGGCCAACCGCGGTTGGTAAGAACGCGCCACATGACCCGGTCAGTAGCAGCAAGACCACGGTTGATACCTCGATTGTTTACAGGGAACCCGCGCCTTCGTTCCTGCGGGTTCCCTTATCGCGATATCACGAAGCGCAAGCAAACACACCGCTTTACCGAGCCACCACTGTGACGTTCGCTGGAGGCTACCCCACCACCAATAGCGAAGGTTAGCGTCATCCCGAGCTGTTGCTTGTACAGTTCTATGCCAGATGACGGCGTACCGTACTAGTGTCAGGTGTGCTCCTCTATACACCGCACGATGCTACTGGACCGATGCACGGCTGTTGGCTGCAGTCCGTGAGATAGGACAACTGCGCAGACCGATTGGTTTGTGCGACAGCATACGTCACGGAGCAATTGCGGCTTGTGACAGCGGCTTTGTTGTGCCTGTGGCTGACAACTACCGTCAAGAGGATATGATCATGAAGGGCGTAATCCTGGTCGGAGGGCTAGGCACCCGTCTGGAGCCGATGACCCGCGTCAGCAACAAGCATCTGTTGCCCATTTGGCGTTATCCGATGGTCTACTATCCCCTCTACACTCTAGTCGAAGCGGGCATCAAGGATATACTCATCGTCACTGGCGGCAACAGTCCCGGAGACTTTCTCGAACTTCTCCACGATGGCCGGGAATTCGGCCTGCAGCATCTCTACTACACCTACCAGGCCGCTCCCAGAGGAATAGCCGACGCACTACGCCTCGTGAACCACTTCATCAACCAGGATCCCTTTGTGGTCATGCTGGGCGACAACATCGTTAACGGCTCTATTAAAGCCTATGTGGACAAATTTAGGCACACCCCATCGGGTGCACATTTGCTACTGGCAGAGGTGTCCGACCCCCATCGTTTCGGCGTACCGGCCCTGGATGAGGATGGCCGCATCACCCAGATCATCGAAAAGCCCGCTGATCCGCCTACTTCTTATGCAGTCACCGGGATCTACATGTACGACCATCAGATATGGGAGATTTTACCGGGCCTGCAAGTCTCCGACCGTGGACAGTATGAGATCACTGACGTCAACAACGCCTATCTGGAACGCGGCATGCTTCACCATGACGTCTTGCCATTTGAGTGGACCGATGCTGGTACCCCTGAAGGTCTGTGCCACGCCACTGACCTTGCACGTCACAGCCATTTTCTACGCGACTTGCCCCTTGATGACTGCAACTGAGCGATAGCACAGTAGGAACAAGCGGCGTCAACTCTTCGAAAAACGGGGATGTCACCGAGGAAATCTAACGCACTGCGTACTCCCTGTTCGCACTCATACCATGGTCCATCCTGGCGTCACCGTCCAGGGACGTCCGAATGCTCTGTCTCCGCTTAGTGCAATCTGAAGGCCATACACGGCAGCATTCGCCAGAAGTTACCTCTGCTCCATCGCCACCCGTTTCTAATACAAGGCAGCAGCCCACTTCCGCGCAACTTAGATGGCTTGAAGCTGTCTGATGAATGTAGACATCTCTTTTCTTCACGACACGTCTTCAGCAAAGGAAACGGCTGTGCTTCGATGTGACACTCGCCAAATCACTATATTCGCCGTCGCTATGATCATCATGGCATTCAGCCAGGGCCAAAGTTGGGCTGAGGCGGACTCTGCTGTGTATTTGTGCCGGACGGAGCGAATCCTGCTAGCGCCCGGGTGGTCTGCTCCTGCCACACTGTATCCTCTGGGACGCATTGACGCTCGTCAGGTGACTGGACTGCTGGATATAGGCATCCGCGCCTATACGGGCAAAAGCGACCCTCTCGACAATCCATGGCGCGAGATCGCCACTCCGCAGGACAGGGTAGCTATTCAAGTGGATCTGCGTACTCCGCCCGTTTCTCGCGAAACCATCAACGCAATCATAGATGGGCTGGTCAATAGTGGCGTGTCGCCTGACAATATCATAGTCTTCACCGGAGATGAAGCGGAGCTGTTCGCGGCCGGCATTTCAGTCATGCCTATTGGCCGAGGAATACGCACGATGGGCAGCGAATCGGAAGGCTATCGCAAAGGCATTAGCCGCATCGTGTTAGATTATTGCACGGTAATCATCAACGTAGCACGGCTGAAGGCAGATCGCGAGTTGGGAATGCGCGGGTGCATTGCGAACTGCCTTTCAGTGGTGCCCTACGTCGAACGGGTCAGGCTGCTCTCCCAGCCCTCCGAGCTTCCGTCGGCAGCCGCACATGCCATCATGCGCCAAAAGACTAAGCTACATGTGCTGGAGGCGTACCAGCCACTGCTCGATGACATTAGCGACCAGCCGCCAACCACGTGGGAGTATCGAGGGCTGTTGTTATCGTCTGATCCGGTGGCTTTGGACCTGACCGGACTACGCATTCTGGCTGCCAAGCAAGCGCAAACACGCGAAAAGCAAGGCGCCGCCGGGGTGCCAGCACAGAAAGCGCTTGAATATCTGAAGCCCGCTGCAAGTCGCAAGTATCGTCTCGGTCAGGCCGATCCGGAGCAGATACAGGTGCATCTGCAAGGGACCGAAAAAGACCTACTGATTGATACTCTACCCACTTCTCCGGATTAGCCTGGATGAAGCGGTGCAAGCATACACGAGTAGCTGCGAGTAATGCATCGGGATGAGATTAACAGAACAGGCAGGGCCAGAAGGCCCTGCCTGTTTCATCGTCAGATGTGTAGGTCTATTGAACGAGTGAGCTTTGCGTGCTACTGCTTGAGGAACTCTGCCACTCGGTCGCCAGTCTGATAGCTACCAGTGGTCTCGTAGCGTTCCAGGCACGACTCGTACAGTGAACGCAGATATACGTGCGTTTCGACATCAGTACCGCAGACCTTCTTGTCTCCGCCGTCCACTTTGGCGCCTGCATCAGCAAAGTGTGAGGCGCGCGCCTGGCTTCCTGCAACCAGGAAGGCGGTGTTAACGTTGGTCTTGCCGACCAGACCGCGGGAGACTTCGGCCGCACCAGTGCCACCGTGCTGAGCGTAGGCGGCATATACGCCCGTCTGCTCGATGATAGCGCGCTGTACTGCCTCGAGCTTGTGTTCGTCGGCAGGATGCTTTTCGTCAGCCTTGGCAGCGTGCTTCATGCCGATATCGTATGACATGCCTTCGGCACCGGTGTATTCGACAAACGCGGCAGCCAGGTTCGCAAACTCATCGAGGTCTGCGCCACGCATGGGCTCGTAGGCGATATCGTCACCAGATGTTCCGGTAGCACCCAACTCGGCTTCAAGCATCATGTGGCTGTTGCCAAGCCCTTCGCGTACTCCCATGGAGAAGTCACGGGTGATGGCGAAGTCGAGTACAAAGGGTATGCCCTCTGTGTCAATCATGCCCCAGGCCGGATCCATAACGGAAACGGTCTGCATGAAATCAGAGCGGAAACCCTGATACTCGGTGCTTGTCATGTAGGCCAAATACTCCTTCATAGTCGCGTCATCGGCCTCTGCTGCCACACGATCCAGGCCGCGCCCCTTGATGAAGTCACGCGCTTCCTCAAGAAGCCCTGCATAATCGAACGGTGTTGCCGCCGTCTTGTACTGCTTGCCAGGTTTGAAACCGGGCACCTTGAAGTGGTCGAGAGAGACTGCAACATAGTCTGCTCCCCAGGCGTCGGCTTCCATAGCGATCCAGTCGGCATTCGCCTTCGCACCGTTGACCACTGCATTGGCCGTGTAGTTGATCCCTTCCGGTACCCAGATAGTGTTGGGATCGCCACCGATCTTGATGTTTGAGTTGTACGAGAACTGGATGATGATCGGCGACTGCTTGCCCATCGAGGCAGCCATCACGAAAGCACGGGTGGACCACCAATTGTTGGAGTTAGCGGCGAGAATGGTCACCTGTTGATCCTCGGGCTTGAGCTGTAGGTTTTCATCAAAGGGACAAAAACCATCGAAAATCTTTCTCAGTTGCCTACCGTCCAAGAGCTTGCCTATTTTAGGTCACCTCCGATATAGTGTCAGCCAAACCGAATTGCCAATCCGGCAATTCGGTCATAGTTCACGGCCTCTTGACCGTGTTTGAACCTATTTTGAAACGGCGATCCAAGGGAGAGCGCAGAATCATGCGCCGACAGACGCACCTCGTCGCCATAGACTATTCTAGCAGAATTGACGACCCAATACAAGCCATCACAACGGATTCTATTGATTGGTCAGGCTACGGAACCATTCCATGGTGTGCCGAAGGCCATCGCGAAGGTGGATCTTGGGCTCCCATCCGAGTTGCTTGCGCGCTACTGTGATGTCAGGACGGCGTCGTTTGGGGTCGTCATCATGCAGCGCAGGCACCACCTTCAGTTCGGAGCTGCTGTTGCTGAACTCAAGCACCAACTCGGCCAGTTCACGCACCGATATCTCCGATGGGTTGCCCAAATTGCACGGACCGGAGTAATCGGAAAGCATGAGACGGTACAGACCCTCGATCAGGTCCTCACAGTAGCAGAAGCTGCGGGTCTGCTCGCCTCCCCCGTACAGTGTGAGCGGTTCAGCCGACAAGGCCTGCATACAAAAGTTGGATACCACTCGCCCGTCGTCGGGCCGCATACGCGGGCCATATGTGTTGAAAATGCGGGCGATGCGGACATCGGCACGGTAGTGTCGATGGTAGGTATGGCACAGTGTCTCGGCATACCGCTTGCCTTCATCATATACGGCACGAGGGCCTGCGATGTTGACATTGCCGCAGTAGTCCTCCCGCTGAGGGTGGACTTCCGGATCGCCATACACTTCGGATGTGGACGCCTGTAGGAAGGTGGCCTGGTGTGCCCGGCACAGCTCCAGCAGCATGTTGGTGCCCAGCGCACAGGTACGCATGATCTCCAGGGGCAGGCGGTCAAAGTCTATCGGGCTTGCGGGACAGGCCAGGTTCAGTACATAGTCTATGTCACCAGCTATATGCAGCGGCTCACAGACATCATGGACAATGATCTCAGCACCCGCTTCGGCCAGATCGCGTGTGTTGCGGCGGGTCCCGGTCTCATAGTTGTCCACCACATAGACATCATAACCCTCATCGAGGAGTCGCTTACTCATGTGATAGCCGAGAAATCCGGCACCTCCGGACACCACGGCTTTGGGCTTTACTGCCATCGTCACAGACTCCTTTTTCATGCGTACGGCCCAATTGCTCAGCATACATTATAGCACAAATCGCATAGATGTGCGCGTCACCTAACGCCGGACGACTCACAGGTTGTGCCTGCCTAACAACGCCAGTTATATCCGGGCACCGACAGAAGTCATATCAGGGCTATGGTCTTACAAAACAGGAGCAGGATGCGACGCCTTGTCGCCTTTCGATGGTACTACTTGTCCTGCGTAGTCTCCCGGGCTCGCTGTCGTCCCGCTCGGTATATGGGGCCGTAGACACCAGCATCTCGGACCACGCAGCCAGCCTGTCCCCCGTCGCGCATGATCTGTGTGCATCGTGAACAAGACACACAAACCCTGTCGGTCGAAAGCTGGCCGTTGCTCAGCAAATCGGCAGCAAACTCCGGGTACGCCAGTGCCATGCGACCGAAACCTGCCACTGCGCACCAATTCTGTTCGACCATGGCTGCTGCGACGTTGGGGCCGAACTGGCGCAGCCACGTCAGGCCGGTAGCGACCATCGGGACCTGTGGCAACCGACGCGACAGCTCCTGTTGAATACGGACCATGGCCGCCACGTTTGCCAGAGGGTGCTCATGGGGCATATAACCGCCCACTTCGTGGCTGTCATACGGCCGCTCTACATGGGGGTTGTAGTAGGGATTGCCGTATGCCACGTTCACCAGGGACACTCCCGCTTCATGCAGGCGACAGATGAGCTCCACCGGCTCATCCAGGTCCGGTTCGAGAGATCCGTCGTGGGCCATGCCAAAGCCATATGGGTAAGCGAAGGCGTCATATACGTTGAGCCTGCAGGTAAGCGCCAGGTCGGGGACATGCTGATGGATCTGCTCAACCAGGTGCAACAGCAGCCGCGTTCGGTTCTCAAAAGTGCCACCAAACAGGCTGTCACCACGCGTATGGGCAGCCAGCAATTCGTTCAGTAGATAGCCATGACAGGCCTTGAGGTCTACAGCATCGAAGCCGGCCTGCCGGGCCAGGCGTGCAGCAGCAACGAAAGGCTCAGTGAGTGCCTCCAGTTGCGCGTCGCTTATCAGAGGATAGTCCTCCGGCAGCCCCAGACGCGCGTCCAACACGGGGTTGTGATGGGCGATGACCGGCCTGGGCAGGCCGTCTGGTCTGGCATAGCGGCCCGAGTGCGTCAACTGCAGCACTGTGATCGGGCGATGTGCCGTGCCAAACTTTGCCGCCGCCGTAGTGATGATGGTCTCATGCAACTGCGCGAACTGCTCAACCGTGCCCTCGTGCAGCCACAACTGCCTGGGATTGGCGCGCCCTTCAGGCAGCACGGAAGCAGCCTCACCCCAAATCAGACCTGCGCCTCCAGCGGCAAAGCGACGGTAGCGGCGAAAAGTCAACTCACCGGGAGCACCGTTTTCATCCGCATCACAGCCCTCCATGGGGTGTATGGCGATAGCATTGGGTACCTGCAAGGGTCCGGCCACCACCGGACGTGACAGGGCGGCCACCGATTCAGTATATGGCAGGCTCAAATCCAACGCGGACAGCCTCGCCTCGACCTCAGGCCAGCTGTCATAATCAAACCGTTCGTGCGCGGATGGATAGCGGAACTGCATGCTTGACATGTCTCCCCTGCACTAACACGTTCTGCACTAATACATCCCACAGTGAATGCGTGATACGGCCTCGGAGAGGTAGTACGTTCGCACCATAATACATGGCGTCTGGTGTGTCAAACGGAGTTAAAGCGACGCAGTAGGTACCAGCTCACCTCACAGGCTTTCCGAACTACTTAGAGATCGACACCTGTCGCATTCTGGCACCCGTGGACCCCAGTTTACGGCACTGTTATTGGGCCTGCATTTATGGACTATATAGCACTGTCCAGGGGGCCAGATCACCGAGTAGCCGTGCTTGACAGGGCTCTAGCCATTGACTATCATTATGACGAACATCACTGAACCTCAATCGCCGACCTGCAATCTGAATTAGACTTTTTATCGGCGGTTTGTGGACAGACTTTTTGGAGTCAAGAAAATGCCGCTTTATGAATATAAATGTGACAAATGTGGCACAGCATTTGAGGAACTGGTTGCTGCTGAGAAAAAGGATGACAAGTTGGCCTGCCCCAACTGTGGCTCGACTGAGACCAAACGGCAATTCTCCAGCTTCGCCATTGGAGGCAGCAAACAGTCAGGCTCCTTGCCCAGTTGCGCAACCAGTAGCTGCTCCACCGGCACCTGCCCCTACGTATAGCCGCCGTATAGCCGCGCATGTACATGTATAACCGCGCACGGAAATGCCGCTAACCAGGGCAGGATGCACTGGCACCTGCTATCTCTGGCTCCGGAGCATGTAAGACGGCATATGTCCGTGCATGCAACCATACGCGCCTATATCTGCAGCACTATCTGCAGTACGATACAGTATTTGTGACTCGATGATGAGCAGCCACGATATCCTGTCTGCCCGCTGTTGCGTCCCCGTTGTGGCCGCTCCTCTGCAGAAGCCAATATAGGCGCTCCGGAGGCCTGGAAGCAGCACGACTTGCTGCACGCAGATTCGTCTGTAGAGGCCGCCCGAATTGCCTCTTAAGACCACGCCTCCTGGCTCAGCATTATGATCCAGTCTATTTGCGCCCCGCCAATCTGAAAGTGACACTTACCGCCGTATGGAAGTGGTTGCAGCTCCAATCGGGACTGCAATGTAGTTCGGTTATACCCGCGAACACAGTAACTTGTGTAAGCGCAACATGGCCCACAATAACTGACCGTGGCTCTTAACTTACAGGTGTCGGTCTGATATAATACAACACAACTGCTGGGAAGGCTGTCTAAACACGAGTTATAAGTGCTCTTGTTGGAACTACAGGAGGGCGTGTTTTTGCGTTGTCGTTGTAGAAAATTGCCAACTACCATGTTAGCCCATATCAACTACGCGATGGATGAGCGAACGGAGAACCCGTTATGATTGTACTGAGGGGCTTGTGGTCGTTGTTTGTGGCGACTGTAACGCTGGTGGGCGTCCTGGTAGGTCTGCAACTGGGCCAGGCACTCGGGCCGATGCTGGAGGTCGAAGCGGGTACCAACGAAGGGACTATGTTCACCACCGGCATGAGCACTGTCGGAGGCTTGCTGGGCTTCCTATTCGCGTTGTTCGCGTTCCGAAAATTGGTCTTCTACATCCAACGTCTTGAGCGGGTGTCGCTTCTGGACAAGGCCGCAGCCTCTATCGGTGTAGTACTGGGGCTGGCGGTGGCGCTGCTGGCGACTGTGCCTTTGGGCAACGAGGGCGTCGGCATCCCACTGCGCATTCTTGCCAGTGTAATCGGCGTCATCCTTGGCGTCGGCTTCACCATGAGCGCAAAACAGCAAATCATCTTCTTATTCCCCAGCCTCGCCACCAGCACTCCCGCCGGTGAAGAAATGGTCCCAGTTCAGTCCAAAATACTTGACACAAATATCATCATAGATGGACGCATAGCAGATATTGTCGCTACCGGATTTTTAGAAGGCTCAATTCTGATTCCGCAGTTCATACTACAGGAGCTTCGCCACATCGCCGATTCTTCCGACGAACTGAAACGCGCCCGCGGCCGTCGCGGCCTGGAGGTGCTCAACCAGCTAAAGACTCTGGCCAACTCTGATGTAAGAGTATGGGACGATTACCCTCCGGAAGAAGAGCGGATTGAGGTGGATGCGCGGTTGGTGAAGGTAGCCAAGATGCAGGGCGCTGCAATCGTAACTAACGACTACTCCATCAACGAGATGGGCAAACTACAAGCTGTCCCTGTCTTGAACGTCAACGAACTTGCTGCAGCTCTGAAGCCGGTATATCTGCCCGGAGAAGACACTTCTGTGACCATCGTCAGGGAGGGCAAAGAGCCCGGCCAGGGTGTAGCTTATCTTGAAGACGGCACCATGGTAGTAGTAGAAGAGGCCAAGAATCTCATCGGACAGACGGTGCCGATACGGGTTACCAGCTCTCTGCAGACTGCTGCCGGCAAGATGATATTCGCCGACCTGGTAAGAGAGTCGTCTCGGGACTCCAGGGGTCGTTTGTGAAGTCCTCCGTAGTAGCTTTGATAGCAGCCGCAGGGTCAGGGACCCGCTTCGGCGGAGTGTTGCCAAAAGTGTACGTGGAACTATGCGGGCGACCTCTGCTGGCATGGTCGCTTCGTGCATTTGATGCTGTCCCCGACGTGTCACGGATACTGATCGCCGTTGCTCCAGAGCACCTGGACAGAGCAACCGAGATCTGTCACCAGGAGCATCTTCGCACCCAGTGGGCGGTGATCCCCGGTGAAACACAGCGACAGGACACCGTTCGAGCTGGCCTGCAGGCGCTGGAAGACCAGCCCCCCGACATCGTCTGCATACACGATGGTGCACGTCCCCTGGTAACACCAGAGATCATCACCGACAGCATCCGGCTATGTCACATGCATGGCGCATCGGTGGCCTGTGTTCCGGTGACCGATACTGTGAAACGGTTCGATGAAGAAGACCGGGTGCTTGAGACTCTGGACAGAGAGCAGTTGCGTGCCATTCAGACGCCACAAACGTTCGCCTATCCCCTGATTGTGGCAGCTCATCGGCATGCACAGAAGCAGGCAATTCAGGCCACAGACGATGCGGCACTGGTCGAAGCCCTCAAGGAGACGGTGTATGCTGCCCCCGGGTCAAAAGAAAACCTCAAAGTGACTGAAGCTGACGATCTTGCGCACGCCGAATGGCTTATGCGCCGCCGTCTTCGGGCATCGGCTGACGCTCCCGTGCGAGTGGGACATGGCTATGACCTGCACCGATTGGTAGAAGGGCGACCGCTGATACTGTGTGGTGTGCAAATCGAGCATGACCGCGGCTTGCTCGGCCACTCAGATGCTGACGCAGCCCTCCATGCAGTAGCAGATGCGGTGTTGGGGGCAGCAGGTCTGGAGGACATCGGAGCACACTTCCCCGATAACGATCCCGACTTCCTGGGGGCTGACAGTGCGCAGCTTCTGACGCAAGTAGTGAAGATGGTGGCAGATGCCGGCTGGAGTGTCGGGAATGCTGATCTGACCATAATCGCCGAGGCGCCGCGGCTGGGGCCGCACCGAAAGAAAATGGTACAGACCCTGGCTGACGCCCTGGGCGTGGATGACTCTCGCGTGAGTGTGAAAGCTACTACCAACGAAGGCCTGGGGCCTGTGGGCGAAGGGGCGGCCATCGCCTGCCATGCTGTGGTTACGCTGCTGGCTGCCGGGCCGAGGTAAGCGCTACCCGACGCAACAAACAAACCCCGTACCCCATAGGTTTCAGTTTGAGTTCAAGCTTGAGGCAGGCGCCTCCTGGAGATGGAAAACCCGCATGAATCTGGCTGCCTGGGGAACGCAGACAGAAGCCCCAGTTGGCGGCTTCTAGGCTGGCTGCGGAACGGCGTTCGATCCAGAAACGATAGTCTGCAGGTGTGAGCTACAGAGACCACAAGCTGTTCGAGATCACACGTGGATATGGCCTATCAACCCGCAAAGCATCAAGTCCATAGACGTAAACTGAGCTGAGGTACTGGCAAGTGCCCTGATGCCCTGAGAGGCGCTCATCTGCCAGCCAAACACGCTCAAATAGAAAAACAGCGAGGGGGCCGCTTCTGAAGCGTCCCCCTCTTTGCTGCATACATGTATGTCATCCCGATGAGCACCCGTGAAAGCAAGGCGCCTTCGGGCTCTAGTACATGTCGCCACCCGGCATTCCGCCTGGAGGTCCTGCGGGCTCTTTCTGCGGGATTTCGGCTATCAGTGCTTCGGTGGTCAGCACCAATGCGCCAATGCTGGCTGCGTTCTCCAGCGACGAGCGTACTACTTTAGCTGGGTCAGCAACACCGGCTGCGGTGAGGTCTTCGTACTCTTCCTTGGCAGCGTTGAAGCCCCACTTGGGGGATTCGTATCCAAGTACTTTCTCCGCCACAATACTACCCTCATAACCGGCATTGTTGGCGATCTGTTTGATCGGGGCACGTAAAGCTGCCTGCACGATGCGCACACCAGCGGCCACGTCGCCTTCGGCCTCTACATCCTCAAGAGAGATAGAAGCTCTCAACAGCGTGACTCCACCACCAGGCACAATCCCTTCCT
The DNA here is from genome assembly GCA_012518355.1 of candidate division WS1 bacterium. Lineage (GTDB taxonomy): Bacteria > Armatimonadota > Zipacnadia > Zipacnadales > UBA11051 > UBA11051. Next base: position 26,707 of record JAAYSP010000029.1, read on the forward strand.
CCAGCGCTGAACGGGCTGCAGAGAGGGCGTCTTCGAAGCGGTGCTTGAGTTCCTTCAGTTCGGTCTCGGTTGCGGCTCCGACCTTGATGACAGCAACTCCACCGGCCAGCTTGGCAAGCCGCTCTTCGAGCTTCTCGCGGTCGTAATCGGAGTCGGTTCTCTCGATTTCTGCCCGGATCTGGGCGATGCGGCCGTTGATCTCGTCCTGTGTGCCGCTGCCCTGCACGATCGTGGTATCGTCTTTGTCAATCGTGACGCGCTCAGCGCTTCCCAGGTCTTCCAGCTCGACGTTCTCGAGCTTGATGCCCAGGTCCTCGGAGATGAACCGGCCACCGGTCAGGACGGCGATATCTTCGAGATTGCGTTTACGCCGATCGCCAAAGCCAGGGGCTTTGACTGCACAGCAGTGCAGCGTGCCGCGCATTTTGTTGACGACCATGGTAGCCAGAGCCTCGGCTTCGACATCTTCAGCGATGACAAGTAGAGGTCGGCCGGCAGTGGCGATCTTCTCCAGCACCGGTACCAGGTCGGCCGCTGCTGAGATCTTCTTCTCGTGGATGAGGATGAACGGCTTTTCGAGCACGGCTTCCATCGTCTCGGTGTCGGTGACAAAATACGGGGAGATGTAACCCTTGTTGAATTGCATACCTTCGACGACTTCCATCTCAGTCTTGCCAACCTTGGACTCTTCGACGGTGATTACGCCATCTTTGCCCACCTGGTCCATAGCGTCGGCGATTAGCTCACCTATAGCCGGGTCGTTACCGGCAATTCCGGCGACGTTGGCGATGTCGTCCCGACCTTCCAGGGGCTGAGCCATATCGCGGATGGCTTCGACTGCACGCTGGGTGGCTGTTTCGATACCCTGCTTGATGAGCATCGGGTTTGCCCCAGCCGCGACGTTGCGCAGGCCTTCATGTACGATAGCCTGAGCCAACACGGTAGCGGTTGTGGTGCCGTCACCGGTGTCGTCGTTGGTCTTGGACGCTACTTCCTTGCATAGCTGCGCGCCCATATTCTCGTACTCGTCGGCCAGTTCGATTTCCTTGGCTACAGTGACGCCGTCCTTGGTGATGTTGGGCGCACCCCAACTTTTCTCTAACACTACGTTACGGCCCTTAGGACCGAGAGTGGTCTTCACGGCATCGGCTACTGCATCTACGCCTCGCAGCAGCGCGTGCCTGGCTTCCTCGCTGTACGCAAGCTTTTTCGGTGCCATGTGCTATAGTCTCCTTTCCTCCTGACTGCCGCAAGCAGTCAGGCTTTCACCGCAAGAATTGAGCCTTCATCAACCAACAAATACTCTTCGCCGTCCACTTTCACTTCGGTGCCGCCGTACTCGGTATAGACTATGACGTCATCTACCTTTACGCTCATGGCCTGACGGTCACCACTATCCAGCATTCTGCCCGGCCCGACAGCAACTACCTTGCCCTCACGCGGTCTTTCCTGCGCGGTCTGAGGCAGGATGATGCCGCCGGCGCTTTTTTCCTCGGCATCCAACGGTTTGACCAGCACTCGATCATTCAGCGGCTGCAACATTCACTATGCACCACCTTACTAGAGAAGTTCCAACGGTAGCCCAGGGCTCTATCCTGAACCATCATTTCGCTGGGTACTAAGCGATTAGCACTCTATGGCATAGAGTGCTAATTGTCTGTTCAGTATTATACCGGGCGTCCGGTGAAAGTCAAGGCCTATGTGCCTTGAGGCGACATCAGTTATCTCCCGAAGCCCAGCAGGAGGCAGGTCATATCGCACCTGATCAGTTCAAATCATAAGCGGAATCGTCCTGCGAGAGATGTCCAAGCGTTGCATCGAGATTCGATTGGTGGAACATGGCGGTGTTGCCCTTCACATGACCGTCACAGTAGGCAACATTGGCGGTGCTATTGTGGCGGAAATGGACGTTTGGACCCGCCCACGGGTGGCTGGGCGCACGGAGAAGGTTGTTGCCGTACAATTCATCCGTAAACGTTGACCATATGGCGCTTTCGGCCACCAGGACCGTGCCGACGGGGTCTCTGATAGCAGCCAGAGCGGCGGGAGTGCCCCCTTCTGCCGGACTGGCACCTACATAGTCGGCGTTGTAGGCATATCCGACATAGGGTCGGTCTGATGAAATCCCCTTGATGCTGGGGCATTCGACCAGTTGCTGATTGCGCGTGTAGGGAGTTATCAGGCCATCACCGATCATATTGCCGTCCCAGTCCACTTTCATGTCCCAATAGGTCTGCCAATCGGAGTAGACAGCCACCGGCATCATCTCATCATAGTCCTGCACATACATCATAAAGGCAAGTCCGATTTGCTTGAGATTGGACAGGCATGAAGTCTGGCGAGCCTTTTCCCGTGCGCGCGCAAAAACTGGAAACAGAATTGCCGCGAGGATCGCGATGATTGCGATCACCACAAGCAGCTCTATCAGAGTAAAACCTCGTTTTGATTGTCTTCTCATCTATATCGACTCCCGAATTACGATGCTCTATCGTCTATCTGTACTACCGTTTGCACTTGCATCTGTGCCTGTATCCACACGTATAGCCGTATTTGCACCCGTAACGTGTCCGTACCTGTTGCGTTCGTATCTATATCCGCAACTGTACCGTACCCGCGTCTGTGCCTGTGTCTGCGTATCCGTAATTGTGTCCGCACTTATAAGCCGTACCTGCAATCGTAACTGATGCCCGTATCTGTGCCTGTATCTCCGCAACTGTATCCGTAACCGTGTCTGTATCTGTATCCCTACTCATGTCTATGCATCTGTTTCTGTCTGCGCTTGCCTCTTGCATCTGACGCATGCAAACAAAAAAGCCATCTCATGGTGAGATGGCAGCGTCGGACAAAATGACAGTTCTCACCTCCTGTACCTCGCAGGGAGGGCTGATGAGGGGTCTGGCGGAGTGTCTCCTGGCTTCCGGCTTAGCCTACTTGTCGCGCCTTCCCAAGAGTTGACAGTCGCCTAATTGACAGTCACCTGTCAGCTCTCAGTGGCCTAGTGGACGTTCGTATCCGGTTACAGTTGCGGGACAGCCACGGATTTTCACCGTGTTCCGGGGCAGTTAAAGCCCCTTGTCCGCCGAACCTCAAAAACGATTGTGTCAGGTGCGCGAGAGAGCATCTGAACATTTGTAGAGTATCAAAAGCTGGCCGCAAGGTCAAGAGCGCATGATACAGGCACCCACCCTGCGACAATTCCGTAGCCTATCGAGCAGGGATTCGCCTCCAGTGTCTTCAATATCCAGTGTGCGAGAGCGTATCTACAGACCGTGCAGCGCCTATGCGCAGCCTCGAGGAGGTGTCGTATACATGGGAGACTACAGCCCATATGATGACAAGTACTCCACTGATGGCTACTACTATGGCAAACGAGCTTCAAAGCTCAGCAATCGCATAGTGGAGCTGGTCAAACCCAGCACGGAAAAGCCGCCCTGGCTACTCGACCTGGGTTGCGGTGAGGGCAGAGATGCGGTCTATCTGGCTGGCCAGGGATTCCGTGTTATCGGTGTGGATACTTCTGCAGTAGGCCTGGCTAAGATGGCACGGTACGCACGAGACGCCGAGACACAGGTTACCGGGATCCACTGTGACATGGCTGCCTACAAATTGGACCGCATATATGATGTCATCCTGTCTATCGGAGCTCTGCACTACGTAGCGCCTCAGACTCGCAGGTCCCTGTTCGAACGCTGCAAGCAATATACCGCTGAGGATGGCTTGAATGCCTTCTCCGTGTTCATAGAAAAGCCCTTCCTGCCACCAGCTCCCGATCCCCAATCTACCGGAACGCTTTTCCGCTCCGGAGAGCTGATGAGCCATTACTGGGACTGGGAAATCGTGTGGTGCGAGGAGCGAATAGTCCGCTGCCAAAGCGGCGGCATCTCACACCAGCACGCCATTTGCGATATGATCGCCAGAAAGCTTGCCTTCACAGACACAAAGCCCTGCTAGTTCGAGGTGCCACAAGGCAACATAGGGGCAACAAGGAGGAGTTGACCGATAAAACGGGAACTGAGTTGGTGCAGTGCCTGGGGCAAGTGTGACAGACGCGATCCCCACTAACGATGAGGTGACACCCATGCAAGACAAGAGAGTGCGATTAGCTCTAATCGGCGCCGGTGGTATGGCCAACAGCGTGCACTATCCATCCCTGGCGGAGATGGATGATGTGGAGTTGGTAGCCCTGTGCGACCTGGTCGAGGACAAGCTGCATAGTACCGCCGACAAATTTGGTATCGAAAAGCGCTACACCGACTACCAGAAGATGCTGGAAGAGTCCGCGCCGGATGGTGTGTATGTACTGATGCCGCCACACCATCTGTTCGATCTGGTCATCCACTGTCTGAAGCAGAAATTGCACGTGTTCATCGAAAAGCCGCCTGGCATTACCGCCGAACAGACGCGGCAGATGGCCAATCTAGCCGAGCAGCAGGGCTGCCTGACCATGACCGGCTTCAATCGCCGTTTCATTCCAGCAATGCGCATGTGCCGCGAAAAAGTGCGGGAAGTGGGGCTGCTCAACCAATGTGTGGCTACGTTCTACAAGTACCACACGGCTGGACCCTACTACGACGGGGCCATAGATGTGCTAAGCTGTGACGCAGTGCACGCAGTAGACGCCCTGCGCTTCATGGGCGGAGATGTGACCAAGGTAGCTTCATCGATCAGCA
>JAAYSP010000049.1 GCA_012518355.1 candidate division WS1 bacterium
CTCAAGACGTGGCGAAAGGTACTGTCCCAGGGCGACCCGCTGCTGGATGTGCATATCCCCGCAGGCGGGAACATGACCCCGGAAAACTGCCGCGACACCATGGAGAGCGCGCTGGAGTTCTTCCCACGCTACTTCCCGGAGCGCCCCTTCGTCGGCTTCGGCTGCGGCTCATGGATACTCAACCCACAGCTGGCCGACATCTACTCGCCGACCTCGAACATGATACTGTGGCAGCGGGAGCTGTACCTGCATCCGATCCCCACAAGCGACCGCTCTGGCCTATACTTCATCTTCGGCAGGGATGATGTAGACCCGGCGACTGCACCACGCGATACCAGCCTGCGGCGAGCGGTGCTGGATCACCTGGCCGCGGGAGGGCGACTAATCAGTGAGGGCATGTTCTTCCTAACCGAAGACTTCAAGCACTACGGCACGCAATACTACCTGTCACAGTGGCCACTGAAAATACTCGATAGCGCAACAGAGCTGGACATCACCGAAGGCTGAAGCTACCGGACATACCACGCGTTGGTGGTGGCGAACTCCGGCCACTGGCCATACAGCTCGGCGACTACCCAGTCGCCCGGCCTGACCGGCACTGTCACGGCTGTCTGTGCGGCGGAAGAAGTGCCGACGGATAGTTGCGGCTCACCGTTGACCAGGATTTCGAGTCGCTCCAGGGGGCGATTAGCGATCATCTCCGCAGCGAGTTCGAGGCGCTCGCGCTCACCAAGCTGTATCTCGGCGCCCGGAAGCTGCCCGTCCAGAGTGGCGATAAGCAGCGGGCCGTTGGTGACAAAGCCACGCCCGGCCCTGACCGCATCGGCCACGTTTTCCTCGCTCAGTTCATCCATCTGCAGGTATGTCCGATAGAAGCCCACATGGAGCCCCTTCCAGCCCCACGGCTCGATGATCTGCTCGAAATCCACCAGTGCCACCATCATCCCGAGGCGCCAGTCTGACTGGCTCGACTGTTCAGGGTTGCGCAACAGGCGCCGTCCAGTCCCCGAAGTCACATCATGGCAGTCGGAGTTGCCCACGACGGCGATCCGGTGCCCCTGTGAGAGCAGTTGATGCCAGGCTTTACGCCCCTGCACGAAGTCAAATACAGGCCCATGCGGCGGCACACTGCCGTTGAGTATCTCCATGGCGTCATAGTCGAGCACTTCGGGGAACTGATACACATGGCCTGGCACGTAGGGGTGGGCTACGATGCTCACGCCGCCGTCCTCGCGTATCTGCCGGAAGATGCGTCGGGCATCGGCCTCCCCCTGCGATATGTCGTGCGAAATCAGCGACGGGTTGTTGATGGCGACCATATGCCCCCGTTTGGTGGTGACTTCCTGACCACGTATCGGGAGGAAATCGTCACTGCGCTGTGCCAGCCACACCGGATGGTGGTCTACCGTGTTGTGGTCGGCCAGTGCGGCGATCTGCAGGCCCTCGGCGCGGCAGGCATAGGCCACATCTTCGGGCGACTGCGCGCCATCGCTCACCGTCGAGTGCATGTGCAGATCAGCGCCCCACCAACCACGGGCAGGCATATCCACCAGCCGCTGCAGTTGCAGACTGAGCTGCTGCCCATCCTGCGCCTGTGCCTCGGCGATGCTCCACTCGGGGCCGCGTGTTGCCAGCACATGCAGCTCGCCCTCGGGCACCTGCATCCGGAAGCTGCCGTCCGGCGCGGTGAAGGCGACCTCTGACGCGCGGGTGGTGGAGCTGACCACCGTGACACGCGCGATCAGCCCCTGCCCGGCCTCATCCACCACCTGCCCGGCCAGCTCCGCGGCATTCGCGGGCATGAGTAGAGCCGCCGACAGTACCAGTAGCACAATCGCACGCCACATAATCCGGATTCCTGTACTCATGACAGTCCGCACCTCCTGATAGGGCATCCTACTGCCCTATCATTGTACCACAGTGATATCTGCGGCGTCCGACTTGTCTTCCGCCAACTTCACCTTGCCGCTGATATACAAGCCCCACAGCACCAGCGCCAGCAGCCATGGGTAGTAGCTTATGAGGCTAATCGGTGAAGTCATGGAAAACAGACTGGGTATTTTGATGACAGGAATCACGAACAGAAATCGTATCGGCAGGCTGAGCACCCCCACAGCAATCAGGCGATGCGAAAAGCGTTGGAACAGATGATGGATAGCCAGCAGCGTCGGCGGAATTAACAGTATGTACGCATAGCACATCATTCGCGGCATCGCGACGGCATAAGTGACAACTGCCAGGAAAATGAGATACCGTATGTCGCCATCTCTGGCTGCCCGCGTCAGTGGCTTCACGCTGAAGCTGATGATGATAGCCGCGTACACCGCCCACAGCATCAACGACACATGCTTGCCTGTCACGAAGCTCGAAGGCCACAGCACTGCGCAGTGGTATAGAAAGCCGAGGAAACACGGGTTGTCCATTCCCAAATCCTGAGCCGAACTTCCCGCTCTGAGTGCGCTGTCGAACAACTCAGGTTGAACCGCATACGGCACCAGCAGCAGTAGCAAGAGTACAACTATCGCAGAGGCCATCACCGTGATGCTGCGCGCGCGCTCCTGCACGCCTAACAGCAGGCCCAGAAACGCAGCGGGAGTAACGTTGAACAGTGATGCAGCCACAGTCGTAGCACTGAACCACCATAGGTACCCTCGGACAAGTGCAGCGAAGCCGAACCATAGCATCAGTTGTTCGAAAGTCGCTTTGTTGCCGGTGAAGACATCGCTCGGAACAGTGCCGTTATAAGCAAGCAGAAACGCAAACACCATCAGCAAGCCATCGGTATCGCGCAAAAAGGTGCGACGCCACACTACCAGCAGACCACCCAGCGCCACCAGCTTCAAACCCAGCCATACATACCAGGCTGTCTCGTAGGAGAAGAGATTGAGCAGGCGAAATAGGTAGAGTGTGAAAAGTGGGTAGCGGAACCACAAGTCACCCTCCTCTCCCGACACATCTCTCAACGATTCAAGTGAGTACGGGTCCAGTCCTGCCGCCCATGCTTTAGCTCCGTAGTAAAACGGCCACAGGTCCCACTGGTAGTGCAGGCCGCGCGAAATAATCCCTGCCAAGATGCCCACCCACGCCAGGATTACAGCCACATGTACAGCTATGCGCAGCAGCTTCTCTCCTCGCGGCATCCGTGCAAACCTCCACCAGCCATAAGTATTTCGCAACTATTGAGCGATGGCAAACGCCGTGGCTGAGGTGCGTTGCCGCTACACTGCGGCGATCCCATCTTCGTCTGACTTGCCTTCTGGCAGCTTCACCTTGCCGGTGACATACAGGCCCCACAGCACCAGCGCCAGCAGCCATGGGTAGTAAGCGATGAAGCCTGGAATCGAAAGCTGCTCGAGCAAAGCTGGGGCATCCGGCACCGGAGCTTCGAACAGAAATCGCACCGGCATACTCATGATGGCAACCGCGAGCATGCGAGGTGCAAAATCTCGCCACAGGTGATGGATGGCCAGCAGCGCCGGCGGGATGAGAAGCATGTATGAATACGACATCATCCGAGGCATGGCGGCACAATAGGTCACTGTGGCCAGAAGGATGA